>NZ_JBHYUU010000006.1:0-96161 GCF_042749955.1 Kitasatospora sp. NPDC059462
CCCCGGGACAGCCCCCGGCCTCGCCGATTCCGGCGAGGGCGGGGGCTTTCCGGTGAGCGGGGGCGCTCCGAGGAGTGGAGGCGTCCCGGCGGACGGGCCGGGGGAGCGGAGCGCCGTCCTCAACGGCTCTTCGCGGTACGGATGGTGAGCGCCGAGACGAGCGCCCCGAGCGCGGCGAGGGCGGCGGCGCCGAGGAAGGCGGCGGAGAAGCCGTCGGTCAGCGCGACCGGGTCGCCGAGCTCCCGCGAGCCGTTGGCGGCGGCCACGGCGGTCATCGCGGCGAGGCCGAGCGCCGAGCCGATCTGGTAGCTGGTGTTGACGATGCCGGAGGCGAGGCCGCCCTCCGCCGGGTCCGGCACGGCGAGCGCGGTGCCGAGCGAGGGGATGAAGGCGAGCGACATGCCGACGGCGGCGAGCAGCGAGGCGGGCAGCACGTCGACCGCGAAGGAGCCGTCGGGGCGGGCGAAGGAGAGCCAGACCATGCCGCCGGCGAGGGCGAGCAGGCCGGTGACGACGAGCGGCTTGGGGCCGAAGCGGGCGATCAGCCGGGGCGCCAGCACGATCATCATCAGCATGATGGCGGCGGTCATCGGCAGCAGCGCGGCCCCGGAGGCGAAGGCCTTCAGGCCGAGCACCTGCTGGAGGTAGAGGTTCAGGAAGAACCACATGGGGATCCAGGCGGCGGCCATCAGCAGCTGGGCGAGGTTGGCGCCGGCCAGGTTGGGGCTGCGCCAGATGCCGAGGCGCATCAGCGGTTCGCGCCGCTTGGCCTGGAGGGCGACGAAGGCGAGGATCAGCAGCGCGCCGCCGGCCAGGACCAGCCAGGTGCTCGCGGAGCCCCAACCGGTCTCCGGGGCGCGGACGACGGCGTAGACGGAGACGGCGAGTCCGGCGGTGACGGTGAGCGCGCCGAGCCAGTCCACCGAGCCGCGGCGGGCGGAGGCGGCGGGCATCACGCCGGGGGTGGCGAGCAGGACGCCGAGGGCGACCGGGATGTTGACGTAGAAGACCCACTCCCAGCTGAGGTACTGGGTGATCACGCCGCCGAGGAAGACACCGGCGGTGCCGCCGGCCGGGGCCGCCGCGCCGTAGAGGGCGAGCGCCTTGCCCAGCTCCTGCGGGCGTGCGCCGAACAGGCTGATCAGGAGGGTGAGCGCGGCCGGGGCGATCAGCGCGGAACCGGCGCCCTGGACGGCGCGGCCGGTGAGTTCCAGCCCGGGGTTCCCGGCGAGGCCGGCGAGCAGCGAGCCGGCCGCGAGCACGGCCCAGCCGGTGGCGAACAGCCGCTTGGCGCCGAACAGGTCGGAGAGCCGGCCGCCGAGCAGCAGGAGCCCGCCGAAGGCGACGACGTAGGCGTTGAAGACCCAGGACAGGCCTTCCTGGGTGAAGCCGAGCGCGGACTGCATCCCGGGCAGGGCGACCCCGATGATCGAGGTGTCCATGATCACCATGAACTGGGCGAGGGCGATGAGCCCGAGGGCCGTCCAGCGGCGGGGCGAGGGTGCCGCGGGCGGTGCGGCCGGTGCCGCGGACGCGGTGGTGGGCTTGGGCATGACCACGTTCTCCTATACCGGGTGGGGGTATGTCTTCGAGGCGTCAGGAAACATACCCCCAGGGGGTATTTGTGCGCAAGGGTGGTCCTGCCGGACCCCGGGTCCGGGCGGGCCTGGTCCGCCCGCCCCGCCGCCGCGAGGGTGGACGCATGACCACCACCGACGAGAACACCCCCGACGAGAACACCCCCGACGAGAACACCCCCGACGAGAACACCCCCGACGAGAACACCACCGACGAGAACACCCCCGACGAGAACACCACCGACGAGAACACCCCCGACGGCGCCCGCGACTTCGACGGCCGGGCGGTCCTGATCACCGGCGGCACCAGCGGCATGGGCCTCGCCACCGCACGGCTGCTGCTCGACCGCGGCGCCGATGTCGTGATCACCGGCCGCGACGACACCCGGCTGCGCCGCGCCGAAGCCGAACTCGACGCCGGGGAAAGGCTGTTCGCCGTCCGCGCCGACTCTGCCCGCCCCGCCGACCTGGCCCGGCTCGCCGCCCTGGTGGGGGAGCGCCACGGCCGCCTCGACGGCGTGTTCGCCAACGCCGGCGTCGGCGTCTTCGAGACCCCGCAGGACGTCACCGAGGAGAGCTTCGACCGCACCGTGGACGTCAACTTCAAGGGCGTCTTCTTCACCGTCCAGCACGCCCTGCCCCTGCTGGAGAAGTCCGCCGGCGGCGCGTCGGTCGTTCTCAACGCCTCCTGGACGCTGCACCGCGGCCTGCCCAACGCCCCCGTCTACGCGGCGACCAAGGCGGCCGTGCACAACCTCGCCCGCACCCTCGGCAGCGACTTCGCCGGACGCGGCATCCGCATCAACTCGGTCAGCCCCGGCTACATCGTCACCGAGATGTTCCACGAGGTGATCACCGAACCGGCCCAGCAGGCGGCCGTGCGCACCCTGGTGCCGCTCGGCCGGCTCGGCGAGGCGGCGGACGTCGCCGAGACCGTGGCCTTCCTGCTCTCGCCCCGCGCCTCCTACATCACCGGCCAGGACCTCGTGATCGACGGCGGCGTGGTCGCGGTCGCCAACGGCTGGTGATCACCGCCCGTCCCGCAGCCTGGTCCTGGCAGGGCCAGGCTGCGGGGGCGCCGAACGGCGAGAATGACCGCATGAGCAGCACGAGCCCGACCCGCGTCGCCGGCACCGCCGGCAGCCTCGCCGAGTTCCTGCGCACCCGCCGCTCGCGGCTGCGCCCCGCGGACGTCGGCCTGCCCGAACTCGGCGGCCGCCGCCGCGTCGCCGGGCTGCGCCGCGAGGAACTCGCCCAACTCGCCGGCGTCAGCGTCGACTACTACACCCGCCTCGAACAGGGCCGGGTCGGCAACCCCTCGGACTCCGTGCTCGACGCGGTCGCCCGCGCCCTGCGCCTCGACCCCGAGGAGATCGGCCACCTGCACCGCCTCGCCCGCACCCGCCCCGCCCGGGCCGCCGGCGCCCGGGGCTCCGGCCCGCAGAAGGTCCGCCCCACGATGGCCCGGCTGCTGGAGGCGATGCCCGAGGTGCCCGCCGTGGTGATGGGCCGGCGGATGGACGTCCTGGCCTGGAACCGCGCCGCCGTCTCCCTCCTCGGCGACTACGGCGCGCTCCCCCCGGCCGAGCGCAACATCGCCCGGATCACCTACCTCGACCCGGCCTCGCGCACCCTCTACGACGACTGGGTCGGCTGCGCCCGCGAGAACGCCGCCTTCCTGCGCCTGGAGGCCGGCCGCCGCCCCGACGACCCCCGCCTCGCCGAGCTGATCGGCGAACTCTCGGTGCGCAGCCCGGAGTTCCGCCAGTGGTGGGCGGAGCACCCGGTGCGCGACAAGACCTCGGGACGCAAGGTGTTCCACCACCCGCTGGTCGGCCGGCTGGAACTGGTCTACGAGACGCTGCGCTCCGCCGACGACCCGGACCAGGCGCTGATCACCTACGCCCCCGACCCCGGCAGCCCCTCCGAGGACGCCCTGCGGATGCTGATCGCCTGGGACGCCGACCGCACCGGCCCCGGCCGCTCCGCCGCAGGTGGCGGGTCGGTTACCGTCGGGCACTGACGCACCGCAAAGTGCGGTCTTCTGTGCGGGAGTTCACCCGCTTACGGTGATCCGGTACCTCGTCGGACGACTCGGAGCACCCATGCCCATCCTCAAGACCTATGCCCGGCTCTGGGCCGACGGCCTGGACCACTCGCTCCCGCTGCTGCGCACCCTCACCGGGGCCGAGCCGGACCTGCTGTTCCGCTTCCACGAGATCGAACTCGCCGCCATCGGCGACTTCCTGGTGATCGCCGGCCCGCCCTCCGAACGCGCCAAGTACGCGCACGCCTCGGCGACCGTCGTGGTCTCCGACCTCGACGAGCTGAGCGAGGCCCTGGAGGCCGCGGGCGCCGTCGTCACCACCCCCGAGACCGCCTCGCCGACCGGCCGCTTCCTCTACGCCCGCCACGCCGACGGCGCGGAGGTCGAATACGTCGAGTGGGTCCCCGAACTGGTCCGCCGCATCGTGCACCGCTCCTCGTAGCCGCTGGTCCGGCACCGGCGGGGCGGGACCATGGTCCCGCCGGGTTCACCCGTCCGGCCCTGGCGGCCCGCGCGGCCGTGGCGTGGGATGGAGGTGAACGGGGTCCCGGAGGCCCGGGAACGGCCCCGCCGGTGCGAAGGGCAGGAGCAGAACATGAAGGCCGCCGTCGTCCACGACTTCACCCAGCCGCTCGTGATCGAGGAGCGCCCGGTGCCCGACCCCGGCCCGCACCAGGTACGGGTGCGGATCGAGGCCTCCGGCCTCTGCCACACCGACATCCACGCCGCCCACGGCGACTGGCCGGTCAAGCCCAGCCCGCCGTTCGTGCCCGGCCACGAGGGCGTCGGCATCGTCGAGGCGGCCGGCGCCGAGGTCCGCCACGTCCGGGTCGGCGAACGGGTGGCCATCGCCTGGCTCGCCGACGCCTGCGGGCGCTGCGACCACTGCGTCACCGGCTGGGAGACGCTCTGCACGCAGCAGCACAACAGCGGCTACTCCGTCGACGGCGCCTACGCCGAGTACGCCCTCGCCCACGGCGACTACGTCGTCCCGGTGCCCGACGGCATCGACCCCCTCGACGCCGCCCCGCTCTCCTGCGCCGGCGTCACCACCTACAAGGCCCTCAAGGTCTCCGGCGCCGGCCCCGGCACCCGCGTCCTGATCTCCGGCATCGGCGGCCTCGGCCACCTCGCCCTCCAGTACGCCCGGATCGCCGGCGCCGAGACCATCGCCGTCGACGTCACCGACGACAAGCTCGCCCTCGCCCGCGAGCTCGGCGCCGACCACGTCCTGGACGCCCGCGTCCAGGACGTCGCCGCCGAGGTCCAGAAGCTCGGCGGCGCCCACGCCGCGATCGCCCTGGCCGTCAGCAACGCCTCCTTCCGGGCCGCCTACGGGGCGCTGCGCCGCGGCGGCAGCCTCGTCCTGGTCGCCCTGCCCGCCGAGGGCAAGCTGGAGCTGCCCGTCTTCGACACCGTTCTCAACGGCACCAAGGTCATCGGCTCGATCGTCGGCACCCGCGAGGACCTCGCCGAGGTCTTCCGCCTCCATGCCCTCGGCCGCACCCGGGTGATCCGCGAGACCCGCCGGCTCGCCGACGTCAACACCTGCTTCGAGGAGGTCCTCGACGGCAAGGTCTCCGCCCGCCTGGTCTTCGACCTGCGCTGACCCCGCCCGCGGCACCACGACGGCGCCCGGCCCCCGACGGGATCCCCCCTCCGGTCGGGGGCCGGGCGCTTCGCCGTCCCGGGGCCCCCTTGACCTGCGCCGTTCACCCGGCGCGGGGCTCCCCGGTGATCGCGGAAGCGGATTGCCAGGCCCCCGCCCCACGCACTAGCGTTCGACCGCGCACCGATCGCGAGCATGAGGGCCGGTCAGCTGTCGGCCGATCGGAGAGCGCATCACATCGGACCATTCCCCTCCGTCTGCCGTCCTCCGTCCGTCGTCCGCCCGCGGGGCGCGCGGCGGCCGGCCGTCGGCCGGGGGAACCTGTGCGAAGGCGAACTGACACATCATGCGTGAATCCCGACCCCCCGGACGGCTGGGGGGCCCGCTGGTGAGAGGCCTGGTGCCGCTGTGGGCGGCCGGCCTCGTGCTGGCCGCCCCCGGAGCCGCGTTCGCGGACACCCCGGCGGCGAGCGCTTCCGGGCCCAACACCCCCAGCGCGCTGACCACCAGCCCCCAGCCCGTCAACCCCGCCGACAACGCGTGCGGCGGCGGCACCCCCGGGTGGATCGGCCGGACGGTGCCCCTCCCGGACGGCACCTCCAACGTCCAGCTGTCCGCCTACGCCGACGGGCAGCCCGGCACCGACCTCGCGCTCGGCTTCCACCTGTGGGACACCACGGCCGGCGAGAGCCGCGACTCCGCCGCCGGCACCTGGCCGACCGCCCGGGTCGTCCCCTCCGGCGGGGGCACCGGCCGGGCCTACGTCGGCCGCGCGCTGGCCGACGGCCACCGGTACGGCTGGAACGCCTGGTCCGCCGCCGGGGACGCGAAGAGCCCCGCGACCGCGGACTGCGCCTTCACCGTCGACCTCACCGCGCCGACCCAGGCGTCCATCGCCCCCTCCACCGTGTTCCCGCCGCAGGGCAGCGGCGCCACGCCCACCGGCCACGCCGGCGACACCGGCGTCACCGTCCGCGTCACCAGCAAGGACCCGGTCCCGGGCGGCTGCACCGACGGCCCCTGCGCCGCCGGCGGCGTCCGCGCGTTCACGTACGCGCTCGACGACAACATCCCGGTCTCCGGCGGCTCCAGCGTCCCGGCCTCCTTCGCGGCCGACGGCACCGCCTACGCCGACGTCCCGATCAGCGTCGGCGTCCTCAACTGGGGCAGCCACACGCTGAACGTGCGCGCCGTCGACGCGGCCGGCAACACCGAGCCCCAGGCGTCCACCTACTCCTTCTACGCCCCCGCCCGGACGCTGGGACCGGCCGTGGCGGGCGACGTCGACTTCGACGGCGTGGCCGACCACCTCACTCCGGCCGCCGACGGCTCGCTGACCCTCTTCCGGGGCGGCGCCGACGGCACCTTCCGCACGCCCGAGACGTCCTCCCCGGCCGACCGCAGCCCCCGGCGCGACGACTGGAACAACTACCTGGTGGCCCACCGCGGCGCCGTCAACGGCCAGGGCGACTCGCTGTTCGCGTACCACAGGAGCGAGAAGCAGCTCTACGTCTACGTCAACGACGCGAACGCCTACCCGGGCGAGGCCGTCGCCGGCCACTTCACCGACACCTCCCTCCAGCTGGGCACCAGCAGCGCGTGCCCGCAGGGCATCGACCGGACCTGGAACCACATCGCCCAGATGACGGCCGTCCAGCGCGGCACCGGGGGCACCGGGCTCGTCACCGTTGAACAGGGCCACCTGCGCTACTACCCCGCCGAGTCGGCCTGCACCCTCGGTGCCGGCGTCGAGCTCGGCGCGGCCGGGGCCGACTGGAGCGGCTTCACCCTGATGTCGCCCGGCGAGGTCAACGGCGTGCCGACGCTCTGGGTGCGCGACACCGTGACCGGGGCCGTCACCGGCCTGGCGCTGCCGCTGGACGCCACGGGCAAGCCGGTCGTCGGCTTCACCCCGCTGACTGTGCCCGCCCACCGGCCCCTGGTCTGGGGCCTGCAGTCCGCCGGCCAGGACATCTGCGCCGACATCGACCACGGCTGGACCGGCAACGGCACCGCCGCCCTGCTGTGGACCTGCGCCGACGCGGGCTCCGCCGCCCCCAACCAGCAGTTCACCTTCGGCACCGACGGCTCGCTGCACGTCCTCGGCAAGTGCCTCGACGTCACCGGCGGCGCCACCGCGAACGGCTCGCCAGTCAACCTGTGGGACTGCAACGGCAGCCCGGCCCAGCAGTGGCTCCCGGGCCCCCACCCGCACACCCTGCGGAACCCGAACGCCGACAAGTGCCTCGACGCCGACGCGAGCGCCCCGCTGGGCGCCCGCCTGGTGATCAGGGACTGCGGCAAGACGCAGAGCGAGGCGTGGACGTACCCCGACGCCCAGCCCGTGCTCCCGCTCGCGCTGGCCGCCAACGTCTTCCCGACCGTGGACTCGCCCGGTGACCTCAACGCCGACGGCCACCCCGACGTGCTCGCCACCGTCTCCGACGGCCGGCTGGTCCGCTACGCCGGTACCGCCCCGCTGGCCGGCCGGCCGCGCTTCGCCGCGCCGCAGGACGTCCCGTGGGACCGCTCCGCCGCCTTCAACGTCAACTCCGTCTACAGCCCGGCCCGCTGCCTCGACACCTACGGCGCGCCCGCCGGCGGCAGCCTGCGCTTCTACGACTGCTGGAACGGCGCCAACCAGAAGTTCGCCTTCGGCTCCGACGGCACCCTGCGCGCCGGCGGCCGCTGCGTGACGGTCCGCGACAACGCGACCCACTGGGGCGCCCAGGCCGTCCTCACCGACTGCCGGGCCGGCACCGGCCAGATCTGGACCTACGGCGCCGACGGCACCCTGCGCAACCCCGCCGCCAACGCCTGCCTGGAACTGCCCGGCTGGAACGACGCCAACGGCACCGCCCTCGGCATCTGGGGCTGCAACGGCAACCCCAACCAGCGCTGGACCCTCTACCCCAACACCGCCTGACCGGCTTCGCCCGGGACGCGCTCGGCCCGACCGGAGTCTCCGGTCGGGCCGAGCGTTTTTTCCGAGGGCCGTGACGGCGGCCGGTCAGGACTCCAGTCGTGCGGCCTGCTCCATCATCGCCTCCGCCTGGTCGTCCCAGTCGGGACCCACGAAGAGGATGTCGGCCGCCGCCTCCCGGAGCAGGTCCGGATCGTCGGGCCGCTGCAGACAGGCGAGCCGGTAGGCCAGGTTACGGGCCCACACCGGAATTCCCAGAATGTCCTCCCGAAGAACACCCCGGAGCACGGCGAGAATTTCCTCGGGGCTCGCGAACGTGAGCTTCTCGATGAAATACCTGGTGGCATCCGAAACGCTCTCCGCGTTTTCTCCGTAGGTTGATTCGATGAAATCCCCGGTCAACCTGTCGAGTCCTGACATGGTGTCGCCCTTACCTTACTTTTCGAGCCAGTACGTGCCGAGGCTGTAGCGGTTCTACCGTTTCCTGCAGGTGCGACGGTTTGGAGCCGGGCCCCGGTACCTCCTGGCCGCCCTCCATCCGCCGGTACACATCGGCGACGATTTCCTTCTCGATGTCGTCGGCGGAGATTCCCGTGGACGCCGGAGACGGACTCTTCCTGCCTCCACCCATATCGTGTTCGCGATCGTCTGCGTGCGCCGAGTTGATCGTCCAGTCGTCGTCGCCGGCCTTCCCCTTCTTCTGTCGGTACGCGCGGGTCCGCGCTCCCGGTATCGGGCTTAGGCGGCTTCGGAGCGCCACCGCCGCCGGACCGGTCGACGGGGTCGTTGCTGCTGTAGGTGCAACCGCCCATCTGGTCCGGGTTGCCGGCGGCCAGGAACGGACCGACGGTCAGGAAGCGGCCGAGGACCGCGCCGTAGTTGCGGTGGCCCAGGAGGTTGAGGCCGGTGCTGCGGTCGACCGGCTGGCCGAGGTACCCGTTGTTGCCGGTCCACGCCTGGGGCTGACCGTCACCACGGACGTTGCCGTACGGGTCGAACGGGCGACGGGTGATGGCCTTCGTGGCCGCGTCGACCTGGATCGTCCCGGCAGTGCAACCGGGACGCCTACGGGAACGTCAACGCCAACCAGCGCTGGAGGCTCTCCGTCAACACCGCCTGACCGGCGCCCCCACCAGGCCCGCGGGCCCGCGACGCACCACGCGTCGCGGGCCCGCGGCCTTCGGCAACGGGAAACCGCGGCCCGGGCCGTCAACTCGCTGGCCGTCAACTTCACGCCGGTCCTAGCATGTTGGGCGGGGAGCAAGGGGGAGCGATGAGCAACGACCTGTTCACGACGCTCGACCGGGCAGCCGGGCGCACCACCGCACAACCCGGTCTCGACGCGCTGGTGGGCGGTCTGCTGACGCAGATCGCGCGCGGGACGCGGGTGCTGCGGGCGGTGGCCCACCCGCTCGGGTTCTACTGCCTGCCGGTGGTGCGCGACGGGGCGCTCGGCGTCTGCGTGCACGTGTTCGACCCGGTGACCGCCGCCGGGCAGCGGGAGATCCACTGCCACAGCTGGGAACTGAAGAGCAGCGTGCTCTACGGGCGGATCGGCAACGTGCGGATCGGGGTGTACGACGAAGCCGCCCGGCCCACCCACCGGGCCTACGAGGTGCACAGCGACGCCGCCGCCGGGGTGGACGAGGTGCGGCCCACCGCGCGGCTGGTGCGCTGGCGGACGCTGGCCGAGCAGACCAGCGGGCGCGGCGAGACCTACACCCTGGGGGCGGGGGAGTTCCACGCCACCGTGCTGCCCGACGGCACGCCCACCGCCACCGTCGTGCTCGGGCGCACCGTGCCGGGGCCGGTGGACGTGGTGCTGGGACCGGTGGACGGCGCCGCCCGCCGGGTGGTGCGGCGGCTGTGCGACACGGACCGCACGGCCCGGATCGCCGACGAGGCAGTCAGGAGGATCGGTGGACGGTACGACAGCGGACCCGGGTGACGGCGCCGGGGCGTACGCCGAGGAGTGCCGGGTCGCGGTGCGCGCCGCCGAGGACGCGGGCGCCCTGCTGCGCTCGCGCTTCCACGGCGCCTTCCGGGTGGACACCAAGGGCGCCCACGGCGACGTGGTCACCGAACTCGACCTGCTCGCCGAGGAACTCCTCACCCGGCGGCTGGCCCAGCGCTTCCCCGCCGACCGGATCCTCGCCGAGGAGGGCGGCGGGCGCCCCGGCGCGCCCGGTGCCCGGCGCACCTGGCTGGTCGACCCGCTGGACGGCAGCAACAACGTGGTGATCGGCCTGCCCGCCTACGTGGTCGGCATCGCGCTGTGCGTGGACGACGAGCCGGTGCTCGGGGTGGTGCACGACCCGGTGGCCGGCCGCACCTGGCGCGCGGTGCACGGCGCCGGAGCGTACGGTCCGGCCGGGCGGCTGTGGTCACCGCGGCGCCCGGCCGCCGCCGCCCGGCCGGTGATCGGCTGGACCCAGGGCCACGGCCTGGCGCCCGGCGACCCGGTGGCGCGGGCGCTCAAGGACGGCCTGGAGAGCGGTGCGCGCCGGGTGCTCCAGCTGTGGGCGCCGCTGCTCACCTGGTCGCTGCTGGCCTGCGGGCTGATCGACGGCTTCGTCGGCTACCGGGCGGAGGAGATCGACCTGCCGGCCGGCGTCCTGCTCGCCACCGAGGCCGGCGTGGAGGTCCGCGCGCTGGACGGCGGCCCCTTCGTCCCCCGGATCGGGCGGCCGGACACCGACCGCGGCTACGTCGCCGCCCGCCCCGAGGTGCTGCCGTACCTGCTCGGCCTCGTCGCCCGGTCCGCGCTGCCGGGGTAGGGCCGCCCGCGCCGCGCCCGGCCCGGCTCACCCGGTCAGGGCCAGCGCCGCCGTCGCCAGTGCCACCGCGCCGAGCGCCGGCACCGAGCTGGTCGCCGCCACGCCGCGCAACGGCACCCGCAGGCCCGCCGAGCGGCAGCGCTCGTACCAGAGCAGGGTCGCCAGCGAGGCCCAGGGGGTCACCAGCGGGCCGACGTTGGTGCCGATCAGCAGGGCCAGCAACTGCGTGTGGTTGCCCTCCGGCACGGCGGCCTCGCCCGCCAGGTACACCGGCAGGTTGTTCAGCAGGTTCGACAGGCCCGCCCCGACCGCCGAGGCCCGGAAGAGGCCGAGCGTGCCGCCGTCGGTGCCGACGGCGTCGGCCAGCAGCCGGTGCAGCCCGTGCGCGTCCACGGTCTGCACCACCAGGAACATGCCGGGCACCATCACCAGCAGCCGCCACGGCACCAGCGAGGGCCGCAGCGCCTCCGGGCGGCGCACCGCGAACGCCGCCACCACCACGGCCGCGGCCGCCCCCGAGGCGGCCCACAGCGGGACGACCGCCGCCAGGCTGGCGGCCAGGAAGCCGGTGCAGGCCAGCGCGCAGATCCGGAACAGCACCCGGTCCCCGGGCCGGTGCGGCTCGGGCGGGGTGTAGACGTCCGCGCCGCGCCGTCCGCGCCGCCAGTAGAAGCCCCACAGGCAGACCATGGTGACCAGCAGCGCGGCCAGTTGCGGCGCCCACATGGCACGGGCCAGGCCGGCCGGGGAGAGCGCGACCCGGTCGGCGGCCAGCAGATTGGTGAGGTTGGAGACCGGCAGCAGCAGGCTCGCCGTGTTGGCCAGCCAGACCGTGGTCATCGCCAGCGGCAGCGGGGCGATGCCCACCCGGGCGGCCAGCGCCAGCATGACCGGGGTGAGCAGCACGGCCGTGGTGTCCAGGTTGAGCACCGTGGTGGTGAGCGCGGCGAAGCCGACGCACAGCAGGAACAGCGCGGGGTAGCTGCCCCGGCCGGCCCGTGCCACCCAGGCCGCCACCACGTCGAACACCCCGGCGGCGCTCGTGAGTTCGGCGAGCACGATCACCGAGGCGAGGAACGCCAGCAGCGGGGCGACCCGTTCGACGGCCGCCCCGGCGGAGTCCGTCGGCAGAAGACCGGTGGCGAGGAGGAGCAGGCCGCAGGCGAGGAGGCCTGCGGCCAGCAGATCCAGGGGGTGCAGCCGCTTCACGGCGGGCCAGTACGCGAACACGGACGTCAGGGTCGCACACGAGGGGTTACCGGTCGAGGCCGAGGGTCGCACGGAGGGGCGCCGTCCGCTCGTGCGTTCGGCGGGTCGCGGCCGAAATCCACCCGGACCCGTTGCGGTGAAAGAGGGTTGAGCCGGTCCGGATCGGTCATAAGCTCCTCCCATGGGGGCTCTTGACGCGACCCCGGGTGGCCCCGGGCCGATCGACTTCTTCATCAGCTACTCGCCGGCCGACGAACGCTGGGCGGCCTGGATCGCCTGGACGCTGGAGGAGGCGGGCTACCGCGCCCTGCTCCAGGCCTGGGACTTCGTACCCGGCACCAACTTCGTCGACTTCATGGACCGCGGCGTGACCGAGTCCGCCGCCGTCATCGCCCTGCTCTCGCGCAACTACGAGCGCTCGCGCTACGGCCGGATGGAGTGGCAGGCCGCACTGCGCGCCGACCCCGACGCCCCGGAACGGCGGCTGCTGACCGTCCGGATCGAGGACATCCCGGTGGACGGCCTGCTCGCCACCCTCACCTACATCGACCTCGTCGGCGTGACCGAACCCGCCCGCGCCCGCGACCTGCTGCTCACCCGGGTCGGCCAGGCCCTGGAGGGCCGGGCCCGCCCCGACCTCGTCCCCGGCTACCCCGGCCACGGCGACGGCACCGGCGGCACCGGCAGCGATACCGGCGGCACCGGCACCGGCGCCGTCGGCACCCCGCCCGGGGGCCCGCTCCAGGCACAGCACCCCGTCCCCGCCCCGCGCCAGGCCGCCGGCACCGGCCGCGCCGGACGCCGCCGCCCCACCGTCCAACCCGAGTACCCCCAGGCCGCCGGCCGCCCCGGCGCACGCGAAGCCGTCACCGTCCTCCACCTCGCGGGCCCCTCGTTCGGCAGCGGCCACGACCCCGTCGCCCTCCAGGCCGCCATCTGGGGCGACCTCGTCGAACTCACCGACGCCGGCGCCCCCGCCCCCGAACTCGTCGTCGTCACCGGCGACCTCACCGCCTCCGGCAGCCCCCGCGAATGCGAGCAGGCCCTCACCTTCCTCACCGGCATCCGCGCCCTGCTCGGCCTCGAACCGCACCGCGTCGCCGTCCTGCCCGGCGGCCAGGACGTCAGCCAGGCCGCCTCCCGC
Organism: Kitasatospora sp. NPDC059462; assembly: GCF_042749955.1. NCBI lineage: Bacteria > Bacillati > Actinomycetota > Actinomycetes > Kitasatosporales > Streptomycetaceae > Kitasatospora > Kitasatospora sp. NPDC059462. Next base: position 13,287 of record NZ_JBHYUU010000006.1, read on the forward strand.
GCCTACTTCGCCACCTGCGAAGCCGACGAACTGCGCCCCGCCCCGCCCTACTGGCCCAAATGGCGCCACTACGCCCGCCTCTTCCAGGAGTTCTACCAGGGCCTGGACATCGTCTTCGACAGCGCCCAGCCCTGGACCCTCTTCCCGGTCCCCGAACTCGGCACCGTCGTCGCCGCCCTCAACTCCTCCATGGCCTGGACCCACCGGCCCGAGGACCACTACGGCTGGCTCGGCCCCGAACAGGCCGCCTGGTTCGCCCAGGCACTGCGCCCCTACGAGAACGACGGCTGGCTGCGGATCGGCGCCGTACGCCACCCGGTCACCCCGGGCTCCGGCGCACGCCCCGCCGACCTCGCCCCCAGCCGCGCCCCCCACGAGCCGGCCACCGCACCCCTGCGCGACGCCGACCGGTTCACCCGCCTCACCGCACCCCGCCTCCACCTGCTGCTCCACGGCCCCGGCGACGGCCGCACCGCCCCGCGCACCCTCACCACCTCCGCCGGCGACCTGCCCGTGCTCGCCGCCGCCACCCCCGGCGCCCACCAACTGCTGCGGCTCACCCGCGACGGCCTCACCCGCTGGCCCGCCCCCGCCGCCGGACACCAACGCCTCACCGTCCCCTGGCGCCGCGCCGCCCGCGCCTTCCCCGCCCCCGAACCCGCCCCCCAGGCCGGCCCGCCCCAACTCGAAGAGGTCCGCGAACCCGCCGCCACCGACCACGAGACCCGCGCCCTCGCCACCCCCGAGGAAGCCCTGCTCGCCCGGGTCGCCGAAGTCTGCCGCACCCGCCACCCCGGCGCCCAGATCCGCCCCGTCGCCGGCACCACCGCCCAACTCTTCGTCACCTGGGCCGAATCCGGCCTGGTCCGCCAGCAACGCGTCGCCGCCTGCGTCGGCACCCCCACCGAGGAGGAGGTCGAACGCTTCGCCGACGCGGTGCACGCCGACGGCACCACCCTCGACGCCGAACTCGTCCACGACGGCCCCCCGCCCGCACGCGAACTGCGCGACCGCGCCCGCCGCCGCGGCGTCAGGCTGCGCAGCTTCCTGGAATTCCAGGGCCTGCTCGACCTGCGCGGCCACGTCACCGCCCAGACCGAACGCCTCGCCACCGACAGCCAGTACCACCCCGGCCTCTACCTGCCCCAGCGCTACCGCGACGCCGAACGCCCCGGCGCCGAGGAACGCGACGGCCTCGTCGAGGAACTGCTGCGCCTCCTCGACTCCGACCACGGCCGCTTCGTCCTGCTCCTCGGCGACTTCGGCCGCGGCAAGACCTTCGCCCTGCGCGAGCTCGCCCGCCGCCTACCCGCCGAACTCCCGCACCTGTCGCCGCTGTTCATCGAACTCAGCGCACTCGACAAGGCCCACTCGCTGGACGGCCTGGTCGCCGCCCACCTCACCGAGCACGGCATCGACACCCTCGACCTGCGCGCCTTCCGCTACATGCTGCGCCAGGGCCGCATCGTCCTGCTCTTCGACGGCTTCGACGAACTCGTCAACCGCGTCAGCTACGAACGCGCCGCCGACCACCTCCAGGTCCTCCTCGACGCCGCCGTCGACAACGCCAAGATCGTCGTCACCAGCCGCACCCAGCACTTCAGCTCCCACGAACAGGTCCTCACCGCCCTCGGCGAACGCGTCGGCCTGCTCCCGCAACGCCGCCTCATCGCCGTCCAGGACTTCACCCCCCACCAGATCCGCGGCTACCTCGGCAACCGCTACGGCGACCAGGAGGCCGCCGACCGCCGGATGCGCCTGCTCGAAGGCATCCCCGACCTCCTCGCCCTGTGCCGCAACCCCCGCCTGCTCAGCTTCGTCGCCGACCTCGACCACGACCGGCTGCGCGCCGTCGCCGGCGCCGGCCGCGCACTCAGCGCCGCCGGCCTCTACCAGGAGGTCTTCACCGCCTGGCTGCGCTTCGAGGAACAACGCGGCCACGGCGGCCCCGGCGCCGCCCCCGGCCTGCACCTCGACCAGCTCTGGCAGGCCGTCACCCTGCTCGCGCTGCGCCTGTGGGAGAGCGGCCGCACCTCCATCCCGCTCGACGAGATCGTCGACATCGCCGGCGTGCTCAGCGGCCTCGCCGAGAACCGCATGCCCACCCCGCAGGTCGCCCACGCCGTCGGCTCCGGCAGCCTGCTGGTGCGCTCCGACGAAGGCATGTTCCACTTCATCCACGGCTCCGTGGTCGAATGGCTGGTCGCCCGCGCCGCCGCCGAAGCGCTTCTGCGCGGCGACGCCACCCTGCTCGCCCGCGGCCCGCTCAGCCGCCTCGCCGTCGAGTTCCTCTGCGACCTCGCCGACCACCAGGTCTGCCAGCAGTGGGCCCGCTCCGTCCTGGACGCCACCGAACCCGCCACCGAAGCCGCCCGGCTCAACGCCGTCAAGGTCCTCGACCGGCTCCGGGTCCCCGCCCACACCGACCTGCGCGGCGCCACCCTCGCCGGTGAGGACCTCTCCCACCGCGACCTGTCGGGCGTCGACCTCTTCGGCGCCGACCTGCGCGGCGCCCGGCTGCTCGGCGCCAACCTCGCCGGCGCCGACCTGCGCGGCGCCCGCCTCGCCGGCGCCCGCCTCGACTCCGCCGACCTCTCCGGCGCCGACCTGCGCTTCGCCGACCTGCACGGCGCCCGGCTGATCCGCACCGACCTGCGCGGCACCAAACTGCGCGGCAGCCGCTGGCAACGCGCCGCCCTCATCTCCGCCGTCACCGACGACACCGTGCTCGCCGCCCCCGAACTGCGCGCCGCCGCCATCGCCCCCGGCCTGCCCGTCGAAGCCGGCTTCAGCCCCTCCGAGGTCGGCGTCCCCTACGGCTTCGACGTCCGCTCCACCCGCCTGCCCGAACCCGTCGCCTTCAGCCGCGACGGCCACCTGCTCGCCGTCGGCTCCGAGGACGGCAGCGTCCTCGTCTGCGACGCCGTCACCGGCACCGCCCTGCGCACCCTCAAGGACCACATCGGACGCGTCTACGCCGTCAAGTTCGCCGGCGACACCCTCGCCACCGGCAGCGCCGACGGCACCGTCCGGCTCTGGGACCCCGTCTCCGGCGAATGCCGTCACCGCCTCGACGTCCACCCCGGCGGCGTCTGGCCGGTCTCCCTCGCCCCCGACGGCCGGATGGTCGCCACCGGCGACCTCAACGGCGTCGTCACCCTCTGGGACACCGCCACCGGCGAACCCCTCCACCGCCTGCCCGGCCACGCCGCACCCGTCTACACCGCCGTCTTCAACCCCGACGGCACCATGATCGTCACCGGCGACCAGGGCGGCGGTGCCCGCCTGTGGTCCACCGCCAACGGCCGCCGCCTCGCCGTCCTCCCCGGCCACCGCGGCACCGTCTACCGCTCCGCGTTCAGCCCCGACGGCACCCTGATCGCCACCGCCGACGGCGGACCCGACGATGGCACCGGCGGCACCGTACGCATCTGGGAGGCGGCCGGCCGCCGGCTGCGCCACAGCATGCCCGGCCACGCCGGACGCATCTACACCCTCGCCTTCCACCCCGACGGCGACCTGCTCGCCAGCGGCGACACCGAAGGCCAGATCCGCTTCTGGAACCCCCTCGACGGCACGTCCACCGGCCGGGCCGAGGACTCCACCGGCAAGATCTACCAGGTCACCTTCGACGAGGCCGGCACCCGCTTCGCGGCCAGCGACAGCGACGGCGGCGTCCGCGTCTGGCGGGTCGGCGCCGCCGAGGGCGCCGTCGGCGGCGCCGCGACCGGCGCCCGCGAGATCGCGCCACTGCGCCGCCAGCCGCCCGAGCACCGCGGCTCGGTGTGGGCCTGCCGCTTCCGCCCCGGCGCCGGCCGCGGCGGCGCCGAGAGCGACCCGCTGCTCGTCACCGGCGGCAACGACGGCCGGGTCCGGCTCTGGGACCCCTCCAGCGGCCGCAGCCGCCAGCTCCTGCGCGGCCACGGCCGGCGGATCGGCTCGCTCACCTTCAGCGGCGACGGCACCCTGCTCGCCGCCGGCGGCAACGACGGCGCGATCCGCCTCTGGGAACCCTCCACCGGCCGTCGGCTGCGCGAACTGTCCGGCCGCAGCAGCCGGCTGGTCTCCGCCGTGTTCAGCCCCGAGGAAGCCGTGCTGGCCACCGCCACCAACGACGGCGACCTGTGCCTGTGGAACGCCCGCACCGGCGAGTACCTGCGCGAGATGGACGTCGAGACCGAACACGTCTGGGCGGAGGCGTTCAGCGCCGACGGCGTCCTGGTCGCCACCGCCAACGACGACGACACCGTCCGCATCTGGTACCGCCGCACCGGCGCGCACCTCACCACCCTGCGCGAACACCGCGGCCGGGTCCGCTCCATCGCCTTCAGCCCGGACGGGCGGCAACTGCTCACCGGCTGCGACGACGCCAAGGTGCGCATCTCCGACATCGCCGGCGGGCGGGTCGAGGCCGAACTCGACGGCCACACCGACCGGGTGTACGCCGTCGCGCCCTCGCCCGACAGCACCTGGCTGGCCAGCGTCTCCTGGGACGGCACCGCGCTCATCTGGGCCGGCCGCGCCGTCCGCCACCGCCTCACCGGCCACGTCGGCCGGCTGTGGACCGCCGCCGCCCACCCGCACCGTCCGCTGCTCGCCACCGCCGGCGACGACCGGGTGGTGCGGATCTGGGACCCGGTCGGCGGCACCGAACTCGCCGGGCTGCGCGGCCACACCGGCCGGATCCTCGCCGTCACCTTCAGCCCGGACGGCTCACTGCTCGCCAGCGGCGGCGAGGACGGCACGGTCCGCCTCTGGCGCGTGCCCGCCGACGGCCGCCCCACCGCCCTCGCCACCCTCCTCGGCGCCCCCGACGGCTGGGCCACCCTGCTGCCCTCCGGCGCCTACAAGTGCGAGGGCGACGTGGCCGGCGAGTTCTGGCACGCCGTCGGCATGTGCCGCTTCGAGCCCGGCGAACTCGACTCCCACCTGCCCGGCGTGCACCGCCTCCCCCCGGAGGCGCAGCTGTAGCCGGGGCGGGCGCGGGGGGAAGGCGGTACGACGAAGGGCCCCGCCGGACGCACACCGGCGGGGCCCTCGTGTTCAGGTGGTGCTAGGTGTTCTGGGTGGTGCTAGCCATGGCACCCGGTGCTAGAGGTGCTGCCCGGTGCTACTGGTACTGCACGGAGAGGGTGACGCCGGCGAAGTCCTGCTGCGCGGCGAGGCTGAAGTAGACCCAGCCGGAGGGCGGGTTGGTGATGGTCAGCGTCTCGCCGTTGCCGGCGTTGGTGGACTTGGCCAGCGCGTTGCCGGTGGTGGCCCAGGTGGAGCCGCCGTAGTAGAGGTCGGCGTTGCCGGTGCCGCCGCTGCTGGTGAGGGTCAGCGTCTTGACGCCGGCCGGCAGGTTGACGAAGTGGTAGCTGTAGTTGCCGGTGGTGGCGGTGAGGTTGTCACGGCGGCAGTTGTTGTCGAACTGGCGCGGGTCGGCGATGGTGCAGACCGGGGTGGTCGGGGTGACCGGGCCGGTCGGCGCCTCCGGCAGCGGGCCGCAGTCGTTGCTCGCGCACTTGGTCAGCCAGGCGTCGAAGCCGGCGTCGTAGCGGGTGCCGATGGTCTGCTTCAGGATGGTGCGGGCGCCGTTCCAGTCACCGGCGCGGTACTTGGCGAGCACGGCGTCGATGTCGGAGCGGTGCTCCTGGAGCATGTAGCGCACGGCCAGCCAGCCCCAGCGGTAGACCCGGTTGGAGTTCTCGTCGGCGTCGGCGGTCTGGCCGTAGACGGTGTCGAACAGCTCGCTGAGCTTGTAGGTCTTCTTGCCGGCCTCGGTGATCGCGTCGGCGTTGCGCTCGTTGCGGTAGCCGTAGGAGATGTTCTCCGCGATGCCCTCGACCCACCAGATGGTCGGGGTGGTCTGGCTGGCCTCGAAGTCGCCGGCCATGTTGTAGCGGCCGTCGAGGTAGTGGGTGTACTCGTGGTTGAGGTTCCAGATGGAGAACGACGGCCGCAGCCAGGACGCCTCGTGGGCGATGAAGCGGGCCTGGTTGCCGGGCAGCGCGGGGTTGCCCTCCTCGTACATGCCGCCGTTGTCGACGTCGATGTCGTAGAAGGCCCAGGCGTACAGCGAGTACTGGTCGTAGTCGTCGAAGGCGACGACCTCCAGGTTGGTGTTCACGTCGCCCGGGATGGCGCCCTTGTCACCGATGATCTTGTGGAAGTAGGCGTCCTGGTTGATCAGGCTGGTGCAGGTGCTGTCGAGCTGGGCGGGCGACATGTCCTGGGCCTTGATCTTCAGGCCGTCGTTGCAGACGCGCTGGATCGGCAGGATCACCGGCATGAGGCGGGTGCTCAGGTCGCAGATGCCGTAGGCCGCGCAGTTGCCCTTGTCGAACTGGCGGGTGGCCCATCCCAGGTTCATGGTGATCGGGGCGGTGGGGCCGACGTTCGGGTAGCGGTTGATCAGGTCCTTGAGGATCGGGCGCAGCGTGGTCCTGAGCTCCGGCACCTCCAGGGCGTAGCCGAGGTAGCGGCCGATGTTGCTGACGACGTCCCAGCGGTTCAGCTGCGAGTCGTTGCGGGTGATGAAGCCGGACCAGGCGGTGAGGAGGGAGGGGTCGGCCTTGAGGGCGGCCTTCCACCCGGCGGCGTCGGTCTTCGACTCGTAGGCGTCCTTGAGGACCCAGTCGAACTCCGACACGGTGTTGGTCATCTGGGTGGGCCAGCTGCCGTTGTAGCTGGAGAGCAGCCACTTGAACACGCCGGCCTCGCGGCCGAGGGTGTCGCTCTGGCCGATCACCTTGACGACCTCGACGAGGAGCGCGCCGTTGGCGTCGGTGACGTCCTTGCCGTGCGGGGAGGCGAAGAAGGCGTCCAGGGCGGCGGCGGTCGCGGTGTTCAGCGCCGGGCTGAAGGCGCCGACGGCGGCCGGGTACTTCCACTGCACGTAGTAGCCGGCGCGCAGGAACAGGACCAGCTGGCCGATGTTGGTGCTGTTGTCGCCCGGGTAGGCCGGGGAGGCGTCGCGCAGTGCGTTGGCGACGGTCACCATGTTGGACTCGCGGAAGGCCTTGACGCTGTCCCCGGTGAGGTTGAACAGCGGGTAGGTGCAGTCGACCCGCGGCAGCGCCTTGAGCTGCTGGACCAGCGCGCTGCCCGTGGCGTTGATCACTCCGGAGAGGTCGGGACAGGGATCGGCCGCGGCGGCCGAGAAGCCCTTGGCGGCCACGGCGGGCTGGGTGGCCGGGGCGGCCGGCGGAGCCTGCTCCTCGGTGCTGTCCTGGGCGGAGAGCTTGAAGGGGCTGGTGCTCCTGGCGTCGGGCGACTTGGGCACCGGGATCGACCGCGGCGTCGACGGGGCGGCACTGCTGCCGGCCGGGGACGCGGTGGCGGTCTGGCCGGCCGGGGCGGCCTGGCTCTGCGGGGCGAAGAGGCCGAGCGCGATGAAGAAGGCGGCGCCGAGCGCGGGGAGCCTGCGCGCGTTGGCCGTTGATATCCGGAAGGGACGCATCTGTGGGGGCCTCCGGGGCCGTTCGGGGCCGCGGTATGGGGGACGCGACCTCTCGATGTGTGACATGTAAAATGGCACACGTCACAGTGTCCCGGGAAGGCCCCGGACCGAAAAACTGATCGCCGCAACCGAAACGTTGTCAGGCGGCCCGCCGCGCAGCCGGGGTGAGCGCCGCGGACTCCAGCGGCGCCGACGGGTCGACGGACAGGTCCGCCGGGGCCGGCGCGGCTCCCGCGCGCACCAGCAGGTCGCCGACGGCCGCGATCATCGCCCCGTTGTCCGTGCACAGCCGCAGCGGGGGCACCCGCAGTGCGATCCCGGCCGAGGCGCAGCGCCGCTCGGCCAGCTCCCGCACCCGCGAGTTGGCGGCCACCCCGCCGACCACCACCAGGGTCCCGATCCCGTGGTCCAGGCAGGCCCTGACGGCCTTGCGGGTCAGCACGTCGGCGATCGCCTCCTGGAGCGCGGCGGCGGCGTCCGGGACGTGCGGCTCCGCGCCGGCGGCCCGCTGCGCCTCGACCCAGCGGGCGGCGGCGGTCTTGAGGCCGGAGAAGGAGAAGGCGTACGGCGGGTCGGCCGGCCCGGACAGGGGGCGCGGGAAGCGCACCGCGCGCCGGTCGCCCTCGCGGGCCGCCCGGTCGATCGCCGGTCCGCCGGGGTAGGGCAGGCCCAGGATCCGGGCGACCTTGTCGAAGCACTCGCCGGCCGCGTCGTCCAGGGTGTCGCCGAGGTGGACGATCGGATCGCGGGCCAGGTCGCGGACCAGCAGCAGCGAGGTGTGCCCGCCGGAGACGACGAGGACCACGCAGGGGTCGGGCAGCGGCCCGCCGTCGAGCGTCGCGGCGGCGACGTGTCCCGCCAGGTGGTGCACGCCGTAGAGCGGCACGCCGAGCGAGAAGGCGTACGCCTTGGCCGCCGCCACGCCGATCTGTAGCGCCCCGGCCAGGCCCGGACCGGTCGTCACCGCGACGGCGCCGACGTCGGCCAGGGTCAGTCCGGCCCGGTCCAGCGCCTCGTGGACCACCGGCGCCATCGCGTGCAGATGCGCGCGGGCGGCGATCTCGGGCACCACCCCGCCGAAGCGGGCGTGCTCGTCCATCGACGAGGCCACCGCCTGCCCGAGCAGGACGCCGCCGCGCACCAGGCCCGCGCCGGTCTCGTCGCAGGACGACTCGATGCCCAGTACCACCGGCGTGTCCGTCATGGTCACTCACCCTTGTCGATCATTACACATGGCCGCGGCCATTGTGCCCGACACGGCGTGAGGAATACGCAGGAGCCCCTTGTTCGTTCTTGCAACTCATACGCAATAGTGTTGACCCGGCACGATCGACATCATTGAACTCGCCGAAAGGGGCCGTGTCCTGATGGGCACCTACTCGCTTCCCGACCTGCCGTACGACTACTCCGCGCTGGAGCGCGCGATGTCCGCGGAAATCCTGGAGCTGCACCACTCCAAGCACCACGCCGCGTACGTCAAGGGCGCCAACGACACCCTGGAGCAGCTGGCCGAGGCGCGTGACAAGGAGCAGTTCGGCGGTCTGGTCGGCCTGCAGAAGACCTTCGCCTTCCACCTCTCCGGCCACGTGCTGCACTCGCTGTTCTGGCAGAACCTCTCCCCGGAGGGCGGCGACCGCCCCGAGGGCGAGCTGGCTGACGCCATCACCGAGCACTTCGGCAGCTTCGAGGCCTTCAAGAAGCAGCTCACCAACGCCACCACCGGCGTGCAGGGCTCGGGCTGGGGCATCCTCTCCTGGGAGCCGCTGGCCGGCCGCCTGATCGTCGAGCAGGTCTACGACCACCACGGCAACGTCGGCCAGGGCACCACCCCGCTGCTGGCCTTCGACGCCTGGGAGCACGCCTACTACCTGCAGTACCGCAACGTCCGCCCGGACTACGTCACCCGCCTGTGGGACGTCGTCAACTGGCAGGACGTCTCGGCCCGCTTCGCGGCCGTCAAGAGCGCCTGACCCCTTGCGGGACGAGGCGCCCGCGAACACCTGACCCAGGGCAGGGCAGGTAACGATGGCCCCCGGCCGGTGCGCACCGGCCGGGGGCCTCTTGTTCCGGGCGGGAGCCTCGGTCCGTGCGAACGGCCTCGGCCCCGGGTTCCCCGTCAGCCCGTGGCGTCGGCGCGCTTGGCGAGCTTCACCAGCTCCGGCGGTGCGCTCCGGCCCGCGAGGAGCACGAGCTCACGGATGGCCGACCGGGCTGCCAGGTGGCTCCGGACACTTTCCGGTGCCAGCTCCTCGGCCTGGAGGAGGCAGTCGACGGCCTCGCCGAGGTGCCGCCGCTGGGCGTGGGCCCGTCCGAGGTCGACCAGTAGCCGTGATCTCCGCTCGGGTGAGAGCCGACTCGCGTCGATCCGCTGCCCCAGGTCCAGTGCCTCGCCCGCGTCGCCGAGGTCGATCGCTGCCGACACCGCCTGGATCTCGACGTTCGTGGGGCCGAACTCCAGATTGAAGTCGTTGCGATCCTCTCCGAGTAGCGCCGCGACCTCTCGCGCGGCGGTGAGTTCCTTCCGGGCCTGCTCGCGTTGGCCGGCGCGGGCGGCGGCCAATGCGAGGACCAAGTGGAGCGAGCCGAGCACGGAAAGGGCCTCCGGCGAGGGTGGTCCGGCCGCCGAGATGTAGGTCCGAAGGGCCGTCACGCCCTTCCCGGCCGCGTGTTCCGCCTGGTCCAACCGCTGGAGCCGGACGAAGGCGTGGGCCAAGCGGTAGATGCCCGCGAAGACTTGCAGAGGCTCGCCGGACTGCTCCGCGGCCCGGATCGCCCGATCGGCGGCCACCCAGGCCGCATCGGCCTCGTCCTGGCGGACGAATGCCGCCGCGACCGCCTGATACGCCTGGCTCAGGAGGAGCTGGAGCCCTGGCCGCTGCTCAGGCGCAGCGGTCCGAACGGCGCGTTCGAGCCGTGGCAGGGTTTCGGTGACGGCTGTGCCGAGCTCCGCGAACCGGGCGCTGTGTGTCAGGTGCCAGAGCTCCGCAACGGCGGTGCCCAGCTCGGTCGTGTCGGGTGCGGCGGGGTGCCCGTCGAGCACGGCATCGAGTGCTGGATGCCCCGAAAGTGCGAGCCGGACGAGGTCGAGGTCGTTGACCTGGTCCGAGGCCGCCGCGGATCGGGAGGGTGGCGGGGCATCCGGTCGCAGCGTCTGGACGGAGACTCCCAGACCGTCCGCGAGCAACTGGAGTACGTCGAGACGTACGACCGGTTGGACACCGCGTTCGACCTGCGACACCCAGCTGGCGGTCCGGCCGACGGCTGTGGCGAGCTGATCCTGGCGCATGCCACGCGCCTTGCGGAGCTGGGCCACCCGGGCACCGAACGCTCGCTGCTCCTCGGGGGTCATCGGCCGCTTCCGTGGGCGGACGGCCCCTTGCCCTCGATCTCGTCCAGGAACGTGACCTCGAACGATTCGAGGTACTGGCCACGCTCGGCCAGGAACCGGCGGACGTGAGGCTGTCGTTCGTGCTCCTCGAACGCCTCGCGGTCCGCGTACAGCTCATAGAAGACCCGGACACGCGGCTCGTCCGGTACGGCGTGATTGACGTAGACGAGAGTGCCGGGTTCTTCTGCGCGGATCCCTTCGAGTGCCTCCCGCGCCAGCTCGTCGAAGGCGTGAGCGGCCGTCACGTCACGGGCGACGAAGCGTACAACAAGGCCGAATCCCATGTTCTCCCCTTCCTGGATCGGTTGAGTCTCGCATGGCTCAGTGGAGAACTGCGAGTAGTAGAAATTCTTGACTCGCAGTTTTTCTGCGACTACGTTCAGTGTCGGCTCCGTGGCCGAGCGCCACGAAGGCTCCCTCTTGCTGCCGTCGACCGGCAGTGGTGTCCATCTGTGGTGGTGGAGGATCGATGGGAACGAACGTGATGGTCAGCCCGCTCAGCAATGCCCGGTTCCCGGTTCCGCTGGAATGGGGGGTGCCGCCGGGGCCGGAGGCGGTGCCGGCGGCGCGGTGGCTGGTGGCGGCGATCGTGCGGGAGTGGGGTGTTCCGCTCTCGCGAGAGGCCTTCGCGGACCTGGAGCTGTGTGCCAGTGAGGTGATCGCCAATGCGCTGCTGCACACCGGGGAGCGCTGTGTCGTGACCGTACTCCGGTGCGCGGGGCGGCTTCGGGTCGAGGTGGCCGACCGGTGCCCCGCGCTCCCGAGACGGGAGCGCGAGGCCGAAGACACCGGCGGGCGGGGGCTGGTGCTGGTGGAGGCGCTGGCGGGAACGTGGGGCTGGTATCCGGCGGGCGCGGGCAAGGTGGTGTGGTTCGAGTTCGCCGAGCAGTGTGAAGCGCCGTGCCCCACGTACGGGTGGGGCACGGCGCTGGGTCTCGTGGTGGCGTAGTGGGTCAGTGCAGGCCGAAGGCGTCCAGGATGCGGTCCGCCGCGAGGGTGGCGGTGAGGGTGCCCTCGCGGACCTGGCGTTCCAGGTCCGGGACGAGGCGGGCCACGTCCGGGTGGGCGTGCAACCGGGCGAGCAGTTGGTCGTGCACCATCGCCCAGGTCCACTCCACCTGCTGGTCGCGCCGCTTGGCGGCCAGCGCGCCGGTCGCGTCCAGCACCTTGCGGTGCTGCTGGAGCCGCTCCCAGACAGTGTCCAGACCGGCGCCGTCGCGCCCGGAGCAGGTCAGCACCGGCGGCGTCCACGGCGCGTCCGGGGCCTGGAGCAGCCGCAGCGCGCCCGCCAGCTCCCGGGCGGCGCCCTTGGCGTCGGTCTCGTGCGGGCCGTCCGCCTTGTTGACCGCGATGACGTCGGCGAGCTCCAGCACGCCCTTCTTGATGCCCTGCAACTGGTCCCCGGTGCGGGCCAGCGACAGCAGCAGGAAGGAGTCCACCATGCCGGCCACCGTGGTCTCCGACTGGCCGACGCCCACCGTCTCCACCAGCACCACGTCGTAGCCGGCCGCCTCCATCACCAGCATCGACTCCCGGGTGGCCTTCGCCACCCCGCCGAGCGTGCCGGAGGTGGGGGAGGGGCGCACGAAGGCGTGCGGGTCGACCGCCAGGCGCTCCATCCGGGTCTTGTCGCCCAGGATCGAGCCTCCGGTGCGGCTGGACGTCGGGTCGACGGCCAGCACCGCGACCCGGTGCCCGAGGCCGGTGAGCATGGTGCCGAAGGAATCGATGAAAGTCGACTTGCCGACTCCGGGCACCCCCGTGATGCCCACCCGCACCGCACCGCCCGCGTGCGGCAGCAGCATCGTCAGCAGCTGCTGCGCCAGCGCGCGGTGGTCCGGCCGGGTGGACTCGACGAGGGTGATGGCCCGCGCGATGTACGCGCGCGAGCCCTCCCGCACGCCCGTCGCGTAGCTGTCGAGGTCGATCGTCCGGGGCGCCATCGGCTCAGCGCCTCAGAGCTCGTGGCCGAGGTCGGCGGCGAGCGACTTCAGCAGGTCGTAGGCGGCCTCCGGGATCACCGTGCCGGGCGGGAAGACCGCCGCGGCGCCCGCCTCGTACAGCGCGTCGAAGTCCTGCGGGGGGATCACCCCGCCGACCACGATGGTGATGTCCTCCCGGCCGGCGGCGGCCAGCTCGGCGCGCAGCGCGGGCACCAGGGTGAGGTGGCCGGCGGCCAGCGAGGAGACGCCGACGATGTGCACGTCCGCCTCGACGGCCTGGCGGGCCACCTCGGCCGGGGTCTGGAACAGCGGGCCGACGTCCACGGTGAAGCCCAGGTCGGCGAAGGCGGTGGCGATCACCTTCTGGCCGCGGTCGTGGCCGTCCTGGCCCATCTTGGCGACCAGGATGCGCGGGCGGCGGCCCTCGGCCTGCTCGAACCGCTCGACCAGCTCCCGGGTGCGCTGCAGGGGGGCCGACGGGCCCGCTTCGTCTCGGTACACACCCGAGATGGTACGGATCTGGCCGGAGTGGCGGCCGTACACCTGCTCCAGGGCGTCCGAGATCTCGCCGACGGTGGCCTTGGCGCGGGCCGCGTTCACCGCCAGGTGCAGCAGGTTGCCGTCCAGCGAACCGCCGCGCGCGGGCCCGGCCCCGGCGGCCCGGGTCAGCGCCTCCAGCGCGGCGCGGGTGGCCGGCTCGTCGCGCTCCTCGCGCAGCCGGCGCAGCTTCTCGATCTGGCGGGCGCGCACCGCGGAGTTGTCGACCTTGAGCACCTCGATCTGCTCGTCGCTCTCCACCCGGTACTTGTTGACGCCGATCACCGGCTGGCGGCCGGAGTCGATGCGCGCCTGGGTACGGGCGGCGGCCTCCTCGACGCGCAGCTTGGGGATGCCCGCGTCGATCGCCTTGGCCATGCCGCCGGCCGCCTCGACCTCCTGGATGTGCTGCCAGGCGCGGTTCGCCAGGTCGTTCGTCAGCTTCTCGACGTACGCCGAGCCGCCCCACGGGTCGATGACCCGGCAGGTGCCGGACTCCTGCTGGAGCAGCAGCTGGGTGTTGCGGGCGATCCGGGCGGAGAAGTCGGTCGGCAGCGCCAGCGCCTCGTCCAGCGCGTTGGTGTGCAGCGACTGGGTGTGGCCCTGGGTGGCGGCCATCGCCTCCACACAGGTGCGGGTGACGTTGTTGAACACGTCCTGCGCGGTGAGCGACCAGCCGGAGGTCTGCGAATGGGTGCGCAGCGACAGCGACTTGGGGTTCTTCGGGTCGAACTGCTTGACCAGCTTGGCCCACAGCAGCCGGGCCGCGCGCAGCTTGGCGACCTCCATGAAGAAGTTCATGCCGATCGCCCAGAAGAACGACAGCCGCGGGGCGAACGCGTCCACGTCCAGCCCGACGTCCAGCCCGGCCCGCAGGTACTCCACGCCGTCGGCCAGGGTGTAGGCCAGCTCCAGGTCGGCGGTGGCCCCGGCCTCCTGGATGTGGTAGCCGGAGATGGAGATCGAGTTGTACCGGGGCATCTTCTGCGAGGTGTACGCGAAGATGTCCGAGATGATCCGCATCGACGGCTGCGGCGGGTAGATGTAGGTGTTGCGGACCATGAACTCCTTGAGGATGTCGTTCTGGATGGTCCCGGCCAGCTTCTCGGGCGGTACGCCCTGCTCCTCGGCGGCCACGATGTACAGCGCGAGGACGGGCAGCACCGCGCCGTTCATCGTCATCGACACCGACATCCGGTCCAGCGGGATGCCGTCGAACAGCTGGCGCATGTCGTAGATCGAGTCGATCGCGACGCCTGCCATGCCGACGTCGCCGGTGACGCGCGGGTGGTCGCTGTCGTAGCCGCGGTGGGTCGGCAGGTCGAAGGCGACCGACAGGCCCTTCTGGCCGGCGGCCAGGTTGCGGCGGTAGAAGGCGTTGGACTCCTCGGCGGTGGAGAAGCCGGCGTACTGGCGCACCGTCCACGGCTGGTTGACGTACATCGTCGGGTACGGGCCGCGCAGGTAGGGGGCGATGCCCGGGTAGGTGCCCAGGAAGTCCAGGCCCGTGAGGTCCTCGGCGGTGTACAGCGGCTTGACGCCGATGCCCTCGGGGGTGTCCCAGAGCTGCTCGTCGACGTCCTTGCCGGTGGCCTCGCGCCAGGCGGCGCGCCACTGGGCGCCGGTGACGCCCTCGGGGGCCTCGCCGGGGGCGTCCGCCGGGGCGGTGCCGTCCAGGGCGACCGTGGTGAAGTCGGGGATCATCGGGCCACTCCGATCGCGTCGGGCACGGCGACCGGCTCGGGCACGTCGAGCTGGTCGAGCAGGGAGGTCAGGACGGCGACCGCGTCGCCGCCGGCGAAGACGAACGCGTCCACGCCCGCGGGCGGCGTCGGGCCCGGCCGCCCGGCCAGCAGCACTTGCCGGGCGCCGGCCGCCCGCAGCGCGACGGCGACGGTCTCGGCGTGCTCGCCGTAGAGGGCGTCGCTGGAGCAGAGGCAGGCCACGGAGGCTCCGCTCGCGGTGAACGCCTCGGCGAACGCCGCGGGTTCAGTGCCCTCGTGCGCGGTGGTGGCGATCCCGCCGGCCTGGAACAGGTTGGCGGCGAAGGTGGTGCGTGCGGTATGCGCGGCGGCGGTGCCGATCGACGCCAGGAACAGCGCCGGGCGCGCCCCGGTGGCCGCGAGGTGCGCGTCCGAGCGGTCGCGCAGCGCCTCGAAGGCCTCGGCCCGGCGCACCCTCGGCAGCCCGCCGCCGGGGCCGGCCGGGGCCGGCTCGCGGACCGGCGCCGTCTCGCCGAGGTTCGGGAACTCGCTGACGCCGGTGACCGGTTCGCGCCGCTTGGCGAGCCGCACCGAGCGCTCCGCCCAGGTGGCCGCGATCCGCTCGCCGACCAGGCCCGACTCCAGCGCGGCGCGCTGGCCGCCGGCCCGCTCGATCTCCTGGAACCACGCCCAGGCGGCGTGCGCGAGCTCGTCGGTCAGCCGCTCCACGTACCAGGAGCCGCCGGCCGGGTCGACCACCCGGGCCAGGTGCGACTCCTCCAGCAGGATCGCCTGGGTGTTGCGGGCGATCCGGCGGGCGAAGGCGTCCGGCAGGCCGAGCGCGGCGTCGAACGGCAGCACGGTGACCGCGTCCGCCCCGCCGACACCGGCGGCCAGGCAGGCGATCGTGGTGCGCAGCATGTTCACCCACGGGTCGCGGGCGGTCATCATCACCGCGGAGGTGACGGCGTGCTGACGCTGCGCCGAGGCGTCCGGGGAGGCCCCGCAGGCCTGTGCGACCCGGGCCCAGAGACGGCGCGCGGCACGGAACTTGGCGATCGTCAGGAACTGGTCGGCGTCCGCGGCGTAGCGGAACTCCAGCTGGCCGAGCGCGGCGTCCACCGGCAGCCCGGCGCCGGTCAGCGCGCGCAGGTAGGCGACGCCGGTGGCCAGCGAGGCGCCCAGCTCCTGCGCGGGCGAGGCGCCGGCCTCGTGGTACGGCAGCGCGTCGACGGCCAGCGCCCGCAGGCCGGGGAAGCCCTCGGCGCAGCGGGTGGCGAGCGCGGCGGCCTCGGTGAGCAGCGCGTCGGTGCGCGCGGCGTCGCCGGTGCGGGCCTGCAGGCCCAGCGGGTCGGCGCCCAGGGTGCCGGCGGCGGCGCCGGGGGAGACCTCGCGTTCCTGGTACAGCTTGAACAACTGCGCGGCGGCCTCCGGGAATTCGGCGCCCGCGTCGAGCACCACCCCGGCGAGGTCCAGGTAGACGCCGGTGAGCGCCTCGCCCAGGGCGGTGACCGGCAGGCCGTCGCCGCCCAGCTCCAGCCAGAGCGAGCCGCCGCCGTGCTCCAGATCGGCCAGTACGGCTTCGTTGGTGCGGCGCGGATCGGGGTCGCTGTGCCGCTGGCGGACGTCCCAGCCCGCGATCGAGGCGCCCTGCGGGCGGGCGCCGCGCACGAACGGCGGGAAGCCGGGCAGGCCCGGGTCGGCGGGGGCGTCCTCGGCGGTGTACAGCGGGCGGGCGCGCAGCCCGTCCTGGAGGGCGGTGCTGAGCGCGTGCTCGGCCGCTGCGCCGTCCTCGGGCTGCGCCCCCGACTTGCGGAGCACACCCTCGACGAGGGTCTGCCACTGCTCGCGGTGGGCGGCCGGGAACTCGGCGGCCAGGGGAAGCCCTTCGGGCGGGACCGTCATGCCACGCAGGGTAGCGCCCGTGAACGGGGGCGCAGGAGAGGCGGACGGTGTGACCTTTCCCTCGCTCTGCACCCGGTTGCAACGCCGGTGTGCGGTGGGCGGTGCGCGGCGGTCGGCTTGCGGAACAGCGGGCGTCATCTATTAACTTGCTTAGAAGAACGCGGGCTGCGGGGCGGCTCTCCCCGGAACACCCCCTGCCCGTGTTCGCCCCGCCATGCCTCCCCCCTTTTCCCCCGCCTCCGAGGAGTCAGCCGCCATGGGAAAGCGCCGCAAGCCCAGCCCGCCCAGCCGGGCCCGCCTGGCGGTCGTCACCACCGCGATGGCCGGCGGCGTCGTCCTCACCGCGGGCCCCGCGCAGGCCGAACCGGCGCCCGGCCTCGCCGCCGTCAAGGAGCAGGTGGACCAGCTCAACGAGGAGGCCGAGCAGTCGATCGAGCGCTACAACGGCTTCCAGGAGAAGCAGCAGGCGCTCCAGGGCGAGGCCAACCGGATCCAGGAGAAGGTGGCCCGCGGCCAGGAGGCGATGAACGAGCTGCGCACCCAGCTCGGCGGCATCGCGGCGGAGCAGTACCGCAACGGCGGCATCGACCCCTCCGTCCAGCTGATGCTCGACTCCGACCCGGGCGGCTACCTGGCCCGGGCCTCCGCCCAGAACCAGGTCGTCGACTCCCAGGCGGCTTTGCTGCGCCGGGCGCTGGACGAACAGCGCCGGCTCGACCAGGACCGCGCCGAGGCCACCGCCACCCTCGCGCAGCTCGACGAGGCCGGCACCGCCCTGGCGGCGGAGAAGAAGGCCGTCCAGGACAAGCTGGCCAAGGCGCAGGCCCTGCTCAACAAGCTGAGCGCCGCCGACCGCGCCAAGGTCAACGCCCAGGAGCCCGCCGCCACCCGCGCCTCCCGCTCCGCCGCCGAGCGCCCCGCCTACAGCGGCCCCGCCACCGGCCGGGCCGCCACCGTCCTCCAGTTCGCCTACGCGCAGCTCGGCAAGCCGTACGTCTGGGGCGCCACCGGCCCCTCCGGCTTCGACTGCTCGGGCCTGACCGGCGCCGCCTACCGCGCGGCGGGCGTGAAGCTCCCGCGCGTCTCCCAGGACCAGTGGAAGGCCGGCGCCCGGATCGCCCGCGCCGATCTCCAGCCCGGCGACCTGGTCTTCTTCTACGACGACCTCCACCACGTGGGCCTCTACATCGGCGAGGGCCGGATGATCCACGCCCCGCGCACCGGCAAGAACGTCGAGGTCCTCCCGATCGACGTCATGCCCTACGTGGGCGCCGTGCGCCCCTGAGCCCGGCCGTCCCCGAAGCGGCCGCGTCAGGAGCGGGGCGGGCCGAGGACCTCCAGCGCGACGGCGCTGCGCAGGGCGTCGACCTCGCCGGCCTGGCGCGCGGCGCGTTCGGCGAGCCGCTCCAGGCGCCCGTGGTCGAGCGGGGCGGGGCCGGAGGGCGCCGGCCGTCCCCCGTCGAGCCGCAGCAGCGTGCGCCAGAGCATCGCCTTGCCGTGGATCCCCACGCCCAGCGCCTCCAGCTCCAGGACGTCGCTGAGCGGCGAGCGCCTCAGCAGGCGGCCGTTGGGCTTGAGGCGGCCCGCCTTCTCCCCGAGCCAGCCCGCGGCGGCCTTGTGCCGCCGCACCGGAAGGCCGAGCCGGCGGATCGCGTCCAGCAGGGACCGCCGGTCCTCGGCGATCTCCAGGGCCAGCCGGCGCAGGTCCGGGCCGAGCGGGTCTCCCCTGTGGACCCGCTCGGCCCGGCGGCACAGCGCCAGGCCGGCCGTCGCGCCGGCCAGGTGGTCGTTCAGGTAGATCCCGAGCCACCGGCGGTCCGGCGCCCCGCCCCCGGGAGCGCGGACCTGTTCTGCGGCAGGTGGCCGGTTCGTGTGCGTCACGTTCATGCCGCGCGGCTACCCGGGCCGCCGGGCGTTACTCCGCCGGATAGGAGAGGCGGGCGACCGCCGGGGCGGAGACCACCTGGACGCCGTCCGCGCCCGGGACCGCGACGTGCACGAAGCCGCCCTCGATCGCCAGCCGGACGCCCGTGAGGTGCGTCCGGGCGACGCCCGCGCCGTCCAGGAGCGCGTAGCCGGGCCGCAGCTCGACGCGGGCGCCCTCCCGCCAGTTCATCGCGCCGTTCACCGGCCCACCGCCGGACCGGCCGTGGGAACGTCCAACGAGTCGACCGGGGGGAAGTCCAGGTCGGGTTCGGCGAGGTGGTTGAAGTAGTTGGAGAGCGTGTTGAGGGCGACGTGGGAGACGATCTCGGCGAACTCGGCGTCGGTGACACCGGCCGCCCGGGCCTTCGCCAGCGACTCCTCGGTCAGGTGGCCGCGGTTGCGCACCAGCTCGGCGGCGGTCCGCAGGACGGCCCGCGTGTGCGGGTCGGCGTCCTCGGCGGACCGGGTGGCCAGCAGCTCGTCGTCCGTCATCCCCAGCAGCCGCCCGCCGCGCAGGGTGTGGGCGGAGACGCAGTAGAGGCAGTCGTTCTCCTGGGCGACGAGCAGCGCCAGCTGCTCGCGCAGCCGCTCGTCGAGCGCGCCGCCGCCGAGCGACTCCCGCAGCGCCAGGTAGCCGCGCAGGGCCGCGGGGGAGTTGGCGAGCGCGGCGTAGAGGTTGGGCACCCGGCCGAGCTGGCGGCGGGTCGCCTCCAGCAGCTCGCGCTGCTCACCCCCGGCGGTGTCCGGGGTCAGTTGGGGGATGCGTGGCATGGGGTCCTCCGTCGGTCGGCCTGCTTCGCGCTAACCATTAAACACGCCAATGATGGTTAGGTAAACGGATGTCCGAGGGGACGTCGCCTCCCTGACGGCACGTCGGGGTGTCGGGGCGTCGGGGCGTCGCCACGTCAGGCCGGCGCGGCAGGCCGGTCGGCGGATCGGTGCGGCGTCGTACGGCGGGTCGGTGCCGCTGGGGGCGTGACGGACCGGAGCGGGGCACCGGGGTCGCCGGACGCCGTCCCGCGGACGCCGTCCCACGGAGGCCGGGCTACGGGTGCGGGGCGCAGGCCAGGAGGTAGGGGAGCAGCGGGGCGGCGAAGGCCGCCAGCCGGCAGGCGCGGGCCGGGGGCGCGGGCGTGCGGGCGAGGCGCTGGACGCGGGCGAGCGCGCCGGTGGACGCGGCGGCGAGCGTGCCCGCTCCGGCGTCCGGGGCGGCGGTGGCCAGCGCGTACAGGGCACCGGCCAGGTCGGAGCGCGTCACCCGGGCGAGCGCGGCGTCGTCGGCCGCCATCTCCAGCAGCAGCGCCACCTCCGCCCGCCCGAGGCGGGCCAGCGGCAGCCGGCGGCCGAGGAGCAGCGCGAAGGTGTCCGCCGCGAGCAGCACCAGGTGGTGACGCCCCCG
This sequence comes from Kitasatospora sp. NPDC059462, assembly GCF_042749955.1. Classification (NCBI taxonomy): domain Bacteria; kingdom Bacillati; phylum Actinomycetota; class Actinomycetes; order Kitasatosporales; family Streptomycetaceae; genus Kitasatospora; species Kitasatospora sp. NPDC059462. Next base: position 33,532 of record NZ_JBHYUU010000006.1, read on the forward strand.
CAGGTGGCCGTGCTCATGGGCGACGGCGGCGGTGAGTCGGGGTTCGTCCAGCAGTTCCAGGGCGCCGCGGGTGACCACCACCCGGGCCCGGCGGCCGGGCAGGCAGTAGACGGCGGGCCGCGGGTCGTCCAGCACCAGCACCCGGCGCCGGGCGTCCCGGGCGGCCACCAGGTCCAGCGCCGCCCGGTGCCGCCGCCGCGCCCGAGCCGCCCGGGCGGCCAGCGTGGCCGCCACCGCCGCCACCACCGCCACGGCCCCGCCCGCCACGGCCGGCACCCACCGGTCGTGGGCGTGCGGTCCGGCGGCGGCCGGCGGTTCGACGTGCGGCAGCAGCCCGACCAGCCCGGCCGGTTCGTGCCCGAGCGGGGCGAGGAGGTGGTGCGCGGCCAGCAGCAGGCCGGTGCCGAAGGAGGCCATCAGCGCGAGCCAGACGGCGGCGCCGAGGCCGGGCCGGGCCTGCAGCCGCCGCGAGCCGGCCAGCCGCCGGGGGAGCAGCACGCCGACCAGGACCAGGTGGAGGGCGAGCAGGACCAGCGTCACCGGGCGTCGTCCCGGGCCTTGACCTGCTCCAGGGCGGCGAGCAGCGCCGTCGCCTCGTCCCCGCTGATCCGGTCGACGAAGTGCAGCAGCGCCCCGGCCCGGTCGGAGGTGGTCTCCAGCGCCTGGTGCATCAGCTGGGCGGTGTACGACTCGCGGGTGCAGGTCGGCTCGTACACCCAGGCGCGGCCGGCCTTCTCGCGCCGCAGCCAGCCCTTGGTGTGCAGGATGTCGGCGACCGTGTTGACGGTGGTGTACGCGACCGGGCGGGCGCGGCGCAGGTCGTCGACGACCTCGCGGACGGTGGCCGGGCGGCCCCAGGACCAGAGCCGGTCCATGATCTCGGCCTCCAGATCGCCGAATCCGCGCAGCACCCGTCCGCTCCTCTGCCGTCCTGTCCGCCGTGCCGCCGCCCATCGTACGGCCGCCGGGTGCCCGTGCCGCGCTCCCGGGCGCGCGGCACGGGGGTGGTCAGCGGCGCGCCCGCCGGACCAGGTCGGCCGCGGCCGCCGACCAGTGCGGGTGCTCGAAGCCGAACCCGGCCGCCAGCAGCCGGCCCGGTGCGACGGCCCGGCTCTTCAGCAGCAGTTCGGTGTCCGTGCGCAGCGCGAAGGCGCCCGCCCGGGCCATCCACCGGGTGGCCGGCAGCCCCACCGGGATGCCGGCGGCCCGCCGGAGCGTCTGCATGAACACCCGCTGCGCCACCGGCGTCGGCGCGGCCAGGTTCACCGGGCCGGTGACGTCCTCCCGGTGGAGCAGGAAGCGCACGGCGCGGACCAGGTCGTGGTCGTGGATCCAGGACACGTACTGGGTGCCGCCGTCCACCGGCCCGCCGAGGCCGGTCCGGGCGAGCCGCAGCAGCCGGTCGAAGGTGCCGCCGGCGTCCGGGCTCATCACCGCCGCGCAGCGCAGCGCGACCCGGCGGGTGTGCGGGGTGGCGGCGTCGCGCTGCTCGCGCTCCCAGTCGCGCGCGATCCGCACGCTGTGGTCCCAGGCGCGCGGGGCGCCGGGTTCGCCGCCGCCGATGACGCCGGTGTCCTCGTCGTGCGGAGCGCCGTAGGTGTGGCTGTAGATGGTGGCGGTGCTCATCTGCAGCCAGACCCGGGGCGGGCGCCGGGCGCCGGCGATGGCCCGGCCGACGGTCCGGGTGGAGTGCACCCGGGACTCGCGCATGTCGCGCAGGTTCTGCTCGGTGGGGCGGCAGTCCACGCTGCGCCCGGCGAGGTTGACGACGGCGTCCGCGCCGTCGAGGGCGTCCGTCCAGCGGCCGAGCGAGCGGCCGTCCCAGTGGATCTCCTGGTCGCGCCGGGGCCGGCGGCTGAGGACCAGCACCTCGTGGCCGTCGGCGGTCAGCGCCCGGTCCAGGATGCGCCCGATCTGCCCGGTCCCCCCGGGCATGACGATTCTCATCGAGACCCCCCTCGGTCGTTCGTCCGTACCCAGCCTAACGGTCAGGCTGAACGTGTTCAAAATGCCGGGGCTGCTGTGACATGGCCGGAAATGTGTCCGAATCCGTGGAACCACCGCCTCCGCGTGTCCGACTGCTGGGCCGGATCCGATTGTCTGCTCGCCCAAGGAGTGCTCGCGCATGTGCGGAATCACCGGCTGGGTGTCCTTCCACCAGGACGTCCGCCACAGCGCCCCCGTCATCGAGGCGATGACCGCCACCATGACCCTGCGCGGCCCCGACGCCGGCGGCGTCTGGCTCGGCCGTCACGCCGCCCTCGGCCACCGCCGCCTCGCCGTCATCGACATCGAGGGCGGCGCCCAGCCGATGCCCGACCGCGCCGACGAACCGGCCGCCGTCCTCACCTACAGCGGCGAGGTCTACAACCACCACGAACTGCGCGCCGAACTGCGCGCCCGGGGACACCGCTTCGAGACCCGCAGCGACACCGAGGTGGTGCTGCGGGCCTACCAGGAGTGGGGCGACGCCCTCGTCGAGCGGCTGGAGGGCATGTACGCCTTCGCCGTCTGGGACGAGCGCGAGGAGCGCCTGCTGCTGGTCCGCGACCGGCTCGGCGTCAAGCCGCTGTTCTGGGCCGAGGTCGACGGCGGCCTGGTCTTCGGCTCCGAGCCCAAGGCGCTGTTCGCCCACCCCGGCATCACCCCCACCGTCGACGCCGACGGTCTGCGCGAGGCCTACAGCCTGCTCTTCAACACCGGCCCCACCGTCTGGGCCGGCGTGCGCGAGGTGCACCCCGGCGGCCTGCTCGTCCTCGACCGCTCGGGCATCCGCGAGCACCGCTACTGGGAGCTCACCGCCCGCCCGCACACCGAGGACCTGGACGCCACCAAGGAGCGGATCGGCGAGCTGGTCAACCGCGCCGCCCGCGCCCAGCTGGAGGCGGACGTGCCGCTGTGCAGCCTGCTCTCCGGCGGCCTCGACTCCACCATCGTGACCGCCCTGGTCGCCGACGAACTGCGCGTCCAGGAGGGCCCGCAGGCCAAGCTGCGCTCCTACGCCGTCGACTACAGCGACCAGGCCGAGCAGTTCACCGGCGACGTGCTGCGCACCGGCCACGACACCCCGTACGCCGCCGAGGCCGGCGCGTTCATCGGCAGCGAGCACTCCACCGTGGTGCTCGACCCGCGCACCCTGCTCGACCTGGAGAACCGGCGGGCCGTCGTCGTCTCCCGGGACTCGCCGATCGGCGTCGGCGACATGGACACCTCGCTCTACCTGCTGTTCGGCGAGATCCGCAAGCACTCGACGGTCGCGCTCTCCGGCGAGGCGGCCGACGAGGTGTTCGGCGGCTACCCGTGGTTCCACAACCCCAAGGCGCTCGCCGCGCAGACCTTCCCCTGGCTGCTCGTCACCGGGGACGAGGCGGCCATGCCGATCAACCCCGACCTCGCCGCCCACCTGCGGATCGCCGAGTTCCGCGACGACACCTACCGCAGCTCGCTCGCCGCCGTCCCGCACGCCGACGGCGAGAGCCCGGCCGAGCACCGGCAGCGCGAGATGCAGCACCTGTCGCTGACCCGCTGGCTGCGCCAGCTGCTGCACCGCAAGGACCGCCTCTCGATGGCCCAGGGCCTGGAGGTGCGGGTGCCCTACTGCGACCACCGGCTGGTCGAGTACGCGTTCAACACCCCGTGGGCGATGAAGAACTACGACGGCCGCGAGAAGAGCCTGCTGCGCGCCGCCGGCCAGGGCATCGCCCCGGAGTCGGTGCTCTGGCGGCCGAAGAACCACTACCCGGCCACCCACCACGCCGACTACAACAGCGGCCTGCAGCGGCTCGCCCGCGAGGCGCTGGACGCGCCGCACGTGCGCGACATCGCCGACGAGACGGTGATCAAGAGCAGCCTGGACACCCCGGCCGACCAGCTGGAGTGGGGCCACCGGCTGCGGCTGGAGCGGGTCGTCGACCTGGCGCTCTGGCTGGACCACCACCGCCCGGCGCTCGCCGTCTGACCGCCGGGGCCCGGCCCCGCCGCGCCGGCGGGACCCGACGACGCCGTCGGGTCCCGCCGGCCGGGCCCGGTTAGGCTGGTGCGATGGTGACGGTGACTCGGCCGGCTCGGCCGTTCGGTGACCCGCGGCACGGTCCGCTGGTGCCGATGCTGCTGGTGCTCACCGTGGTCACCGGGCTGGTCGACGCGGTGAGCTACCTCGCCCTCGGGCACGTCTTCGTCGCCAACATGACCGGCAACGTGGTCTTCCTCGGCTTCGCCCTGGCCGGCGCGCCGGGACTGTCCGCGACGGCCTCGCTGGCCGCCCTCGCCGCCTTCCTGGCGGGCGCGCTGGCGGGCGGCCGGCTCGCCGAGCGCCGTCCGGACCACCGCGGGCGGCTGCTGGTCGCCACGGTCGCCGCGCAGTCGGTGCTGCTCGCCGTCTGCACCGCCCTCGCCGCGGCCTTCGGGCACGGCGCCGACCCGGTGCGGTACACCCTGATCGGGGTGCTGGGCGCCGCGATGGGGCTGCAGAACGCGGTCGTCCGGGCGCTGAAGGTGCCGGACCTGACGACCACCGTGCTGACCATGACGCTCACCGCGCTGGCCGCCGACCGCACCGGCGCCCGCCGCTTCGCCTCCGCCGCCTGGATGTTCGCCGGCGCCCTGCTCGGCGCCGTCCTCGTGCTGCACGCCACCGTCGCCCTGGCCCTCGCCGCCGCCCTCGTGCTGCTCCTCGCCGTGGCCGCCCTCACCCACCGCGCCTCCCGGCACCCCGCCGCCCCCTGGACCCGCCCCGGCGGCGCCCCCTGACCGGCGGTCGGGTGCCGGGGAGCGGAGGACCCGAGGGCCCGACTACCGGTCCGGGGTGGCGAGGAAGGCGTCGAACTCGCCGCCGTACCAGCGGCTGGTGCGGCCCCGGGGGGTCATGCCGAGGCGGCGGCAGACGGCGGCCGAGCGCTCGTTGCCGGGGCGCACGACGGCGTGGATCTCCGTGAGGCCGTCGGCGAAGCCCTTGGCGAGGGCGGCGCGGGCGGCCTCGGTGGCGTAGCCCCGGCCCCAGGAGTCGGGGTGGAGGTGCCAGCCGACCTCGACCTCGCCGTTGCCGCTGCCGTCCTCGTCCGGCAGCGGCAGCGGCAGCAGCATCACCGAGCCGGCCACCACCCCGGTGTCCCGCCGCTCCAGCGCCCAGACGCCGTACCGGGGGTCGGCCGAACGCGCCCGCCAGCGGTCGATCATGGCCGGCACCTCGGCGGGCGACTCCAGCGCCCGCGGCGCGGCGCCCAGCCACCGCGCGACCTCCCACCGCGCGTACAGGTCGTACGCGCGCTCGGCGTCGGTGTGCTCCCAGAGCCGGGCGATCAGCCGGTCGGTGGTGAACAACAGCGCTGCGCTCCTTGCTCGGTGGTCCGGCGTTCCGGTGCTGCCGCGTTGCCGCGTTCCCGTGTTCCCGTGTTCCGGCGGGCGGTCAGTCGTCCTGCGGCTGGCTGGCGCGCCCCGACCAGCGGGGCTCCCAGCGGGCCCAGGACCGTTCCCAGGCGCGGTCCGCCCGCCGGTCCAGGACGCGCAGCCGCAGCGCGAGCACGCTGCCGATCAGCGCGGCCAGGGTCGCCGCGCCCGCCAGCCCGGTGCAGACGGCCCCGACGGCCAGCCCGATCGGGGTGGCCGGGGCGGTGACGGGCAGGCCGTCGGCGTCGAGCCACAGCACGACGGTGGAGCCGGTGGCGACGGTGCGCGGGACCTCCACGGTGCCGGTGCGGGCGAGGCCGTCGGGGGCCGTCCAGGACACCGAGGTCTCGGCGCGCTTCTGGTAGCCGCCGCTCCACCGGCCGGCGCCGGTGTCCTCGGTGCGCAGCTTGCCCAGCACCAGCGCCTCGGTGCGGTGCAGGCGGACGCGGTCGGACTCGGCGGTGCGCCCGGCGGCGCGGCAGCCGAGGACGGCGGCGGTGACGACCCCGGCCAGGCCGACGGCCAGCGCGAGCGCGGCGACCAGCCAGGCGCGGCTGCGGGACCGGTCGACGGGGCGGGCGAGCGGTTCCCGGCGCCGGACGGCGCGGCGGCCGCCGAGGGCGAGGCGGAGCTGGCGGCGGGCCCGTCGGGACAGCGACACGGTCCGGGCCGAGCGGGGTGAGCTGGACACGATGCGTGCTCCTCACGGCTGTTGGCGTGGTTCGGCCCGTCGGATCCCAATCTCCCCCGGCACCGGCCCCTCGCACAAGAGCCGGGCGGGCTCACGCGGCGCGGGCCCAAGGGCCCTGACGGGGCCGCAGGACCGGGACGTTCGGCCCTCGGCGGCGCGGGGTCGAAGGAGGCAGGCTGGGCGTCGGCCGCGTTCTCGTGCCGGGGACGCGGAGGCCCGGCCCGCTGTGGGGGCTCGCCGGGCCGCCGTGCAGAGCGGGGGACGGAGTTGGGGCCGTCCCCCGCTCGCGGCGTTCCCGGACCGGCGGCAGCCATCGTGTTCTTCCAGGTCAGGGTCGTACTCTCGGCAGGTATACACCCGGTGTATACCTCTGGTGTATGGTCCTCCCATGAGTGTTCCCCTGACCCTTCTCGGGCTGCTGGAGCGCGAGCCGAGCCACGGCTACGACCTCAAGCGCGACTACGACACCTTCTTCGGCCGCGGCAAACCCCTGCCGTACGGTCAGGTCTACGCCACCCTCGGCCGCCTGGCCCGCGACGGGAAGGTCGCCCCCGGCGAGGCCGAACCCGGCGACGGACCCGAGCGCAAGCGCTACGTCATCACCGAGGCCGGCGTGAGCGAGTTCGAGCACTGGCTCGCCGAGCCCGTCGCCCCCGAACCCACCCTCCAGTCCGTGCTCTTCACGAAGGTCGTCCTGGCCCTGCTGCTCGGCCGCGACGCCGAGACCTACCTCGACACCCAGCGCGCCGCCCACCTGCGCCGGATGCGCGAACTCACCGAGCTGCGCCGCACCGGCCCGCTGGTCGACGCCCTGCTCGCCGACCACGGCCTCTTCCACCTGGAGGCGGACCTGCGGTGGATCGACCTGACCACCGCCCGCCTCGACGCCCTCGCCGCGGAGGTACGCGCATGACCCCCCTGATCGAAGCCCGCGACCTCGAACTCGCCTTCGGCGAGACCCCCGCGCTGCGCGGCGCGAGCCTGGCCGCCGACGCCGGCGAGGTGCTCGCCGTGATGGGCGCCAGCGGCTCCGGGAAGTCCACCCTGCTGCACTGCCTGGCCGGCATCCTCGTCCCCGACGCGGGCGAGGTGCACGTCGACGGGCAGCGGATCGACGCCCTCGACGAGAACCGGCGCAGCGCCTTACGGCGTGACCGCTTCGGCTTCGTGTTCCAGTTCGGCCAGCTCGTCCCGGAACTGACGGCCGAGGAGAACGTCGCCCTGCCGCTGCTGCTCTCCGGCGCCCGCCGGGCCGCCGCCCTCGCCGAGGCCCGCCCCTGGTTCGCCCGGCTCGGCCTCGACGGCCTGGAGCGCCGCCGCTCCGGCGAACTGTCCGGCGGCCAGGCCCAGCGGGTCGCGCTCGCCCGGGGCCTGGTGACCCGCCCCCGGGTGCTGTTCGCCGACGAGCCGACCGGCGCGCTGGACTCGCTCACCGGCGAGCAGGTGATGGCCCTGATGGTCGCCGCCGCCCGCGAGCACGGCACCACCGTCGTCCTGGTCACCCACGAACCCCGCGTCGCCGCCTACGCCGACCGCGAGGTCATGGTGCGCGACGGACGGGCCCGGATGCTCTCCACCGGCCACCCGGGCCACGCCGCCCCGGCGGGACGGGTCGCCTCGTGATCGCCTTCGCCCTGCGCCTCGCCGTCAGCGGCGGCCGGCAGGCCGTCGTCCGGCTGCTCACCATCGCCGCCGCCGTGGCCGTCGGCGTCGGCCTGCTGCTCTCCACGCTCGCCGCCGTGAACGCCGTCGGCGCCACCAACGAACGGATGCTCTGGGCCAACTCCGGTGCGGCGAGCCGCACCGGGACCGCGGACGTCGACCCGCTCTGGTGGCGCGACCGCGGGCCCGAGTTCTACGACGGCAAGCGGCTGCTGTCCATCGAGGTCGCCGCCACCGGCCCCACCTCGCCCGTCCCGCCGGGCCTGGCGAAGCTGCCCGCACCCGGCGAGTACTACGCCTCGCCCGCCCTCGCGAAGCTGATCCGGGAACGGCCCGCCGACCAGCTGGCCGACCGCTTCCCCGGCCGGCCGGCCGGGGAGATCGGCGACGCGGCCCTCGCCTCCCCGGACTCCCTCGTGCTGATCGGGGGCCAGGACCCGGCGGCCCTCGCGGCCCGGCCGGGTGCCCGCCCGATCACCACCATCGCCACCGTCCTCCCGGCCTGCCGGGCCGACTGCCCGGCCACCGGCACCCGCGGCGACGCCATGACGCTGATCCTCTCGGTGGTCGCCGGGGCGCTGCTCTTCCCCGTGGTGATCTTCATCGGCACCGCCACCCGGCTCTCCGCCGCCACCCGCGAGCAGCGCTACGCCGCGATGCGCCTGGTCGGCGCCACACCCCGGCAGATCACGCTGATCGCGGCCGTCGAGTCCACCCTCGCCGCCGTCGTCGGCACCGTCCTCGGCTTCGGGCTGTACCTGGCGCTGCGCCCGCTGGTGGCGACCGTCCCGTTCACCGGGGACCGCTTCTTCACCGAGGACCTCACCCTCACCGCGCCGCAGGCCCTGGCCGTGCTGCTCGGCGTCCCGCTGGCGGCGGCGGTGGCCGCCCGGCTCGCGCTGCGCCGGGTGACCGTCTCCCCGCTCGGCGTCAGCCGCCGGGTCACCCCCGGGCCGCCGACCGTCTGGCGGATCGTGCCACTGCTGGCCGGACTCGCCGAACTCGCGTGGTTCGTCGGCCGCCGTCCCCACACCACCAACGGGCAGACCGCCGCCTACCTGACCGGCTTCCTGGTGATCATGCTCGGCCTGGTGGTGGCCGGCCCCTGGCTGACCATGGCGGCCGCCCGCGCGGTCGCCGCCCGGACCGGCCGCCCGGCCACCCTGATCGCCGTGCGGAGGCTCGCCGACGACCCGAAGGCCGGGTTCCGCTCGGTGGCCGGCCTGGTCCTGGCGCTCTTCGTCACCACCGCGACGGTCGCCATCATCGGCACCATCGACACCAACCGCGGCACGCTCAGCGGCGACCCGCAGACCCGGGTCGCGGTGGAGCACGGTGCCCTGGCCGGCGATCCGCCGATGGCCGCCGCCGTGCCGGAGCGGGTCCTGGCCGAGGTGAGGGCCGTTCCCGGCTACCGGGGCCTGGCGATCGTCCACGCCGATCCGGACGGCCTGGCGCGCGGCCCGGCCGATCCGCGCGACTGGAGGGCGCCCGTCCTGGCGCTCTGCTCGGACCTCGCGCAGGTCCCGGTGGTCGGCCACTGCGCCCCCGGCGCCGCGGTGGCGGCTGTCGCGCCGTACGGCTTCCTGGACCTCCGGTCGCAGGAGTCCGTCGAATGGCCGAGCGCGCCGATCACCGCCGAGGCGGCCGCCCGGCTGCCGGTGCAGTCGCTCTACGTGACGACGGACGGGTCGACGGCCGCGAAGGAGCGGGTCCGCACCATCCTGAGCCGGGCCTTTCCGGACCACAACACCCGGACGGTCCAGGACTGGGGCTCCGCCCAGCAGCAGCAGCTCGCCGGCTGGCGGCAACTGGCCGACGTCGTCCTGCTCACCACCCTGCCGATCGCCGGCTGCAGCCTCGCCGTCAGCGTGGTCGCAGGGCTCTCCGACCGGCGCCGGCCGTTCGCGATGCTCCGGCTCACCGGGGCGCCGCTGGGCCTGCTGCGCCGGGTGATCGCCCTGGAGAGCGCGCTGCCGCTGCTGGTGGTGGCGGCGATCGCGACCGGGACGGGCTTCGGCGCGGCGGCGATGTTCCTCAAGTCGCAGATGAGCTACGACCTGGTCTCGCCGGGCGCGGTGTACTTCGTGCTGGTGCTGCTCGGGCTCGCGCTGTCGCTCGGGATCATCGCCTCCACGCTGCCGCTGCTCCGGCGGATCACCGGCCCGGAGGCGGCCCGCAACGGCTGAGGCCGCGCGTCCGCAGGGGCCCGCGCCCCCCGGCTCGCACGGGCCCCGCGCGCCTGCCGCGCGCGCCGCGCACGCCCCCGCCCGTACCCCGTCGGCCCGTCAGCGGGCGACGGGGTACGCGTGCGTCCCGGTCCGGGGCAGGCCGGTGCCCAGCTCCGGGCGCCAGCTGGCGAGCACCAGCCCGGACGGGTAGAACATCGGCTCCGGCAGCGCGTCCAGCGGCAGCCGCTCCCAGCCGCCGCACGCGTGCGGCTCGGTGACCACGGCGGGCGCCAGGCTGGGCGGGGCGAGCACCGCGGCGGTCAGCCGGGGCCGGCCCAGCTCGTGGTCCAGCAGCACCGCCAGCACCCGCATCTGCTCGGCGGGCAGCACGATCCCGGTCTCCTCGGCCAGCTCGCGCGCGGCCGTCACCTCGAAGGACTCGCCGGGGTCGACCTTGCCGCCGGGCAGGCTCCAGGTCGGCGGCTCGCCCGCGGTGGTGCGGCGCCCGATCAGCACCCGGCCGTCCCCGGTGGGCACGATCACGCCGGCGCCCAGCAGCGGTGCGGTCGTCATGGCGGTTCCTCCGTCGAATGGGTGTGCCCGCGCGGGTCCTACCAGGCGGCGCGCTCGAAGTCCTTCAGGAAGCAGCCGTAGAGGTCCTCGCCGTGCTCGCCGCGGACGATCGGGTCGTAGACCCGGGCCGCGCCGTCGACCAGGTCGAGCGGGGCGTGGAAGCCCTCCTCGGCGAGCCGCATCTTGTCCGGGTGCGGGCGCTCGTCGGTGATCCAGCCGGTGTCGACGGCGGTCATCAGGATGCCGTCGGTCTGGAACATCTCCTGCGCGCTGGTGCGGGTGAGCATGTTCAGCGCGGCCTTCGCCATGTTGGTGTGCGGGTGGCCGGCGCCCTTGTAGCCGCGCTGGAACACGCCCTCCATCGCGGACACGTTCACCACGTACTTGCGGCGGGAGGCCGAGGCGGCCATTGCCGGGCGCAGCCGGCTGATCAGGATGAACGGAGCGGTGGAGTTGCAGAGCTGGACCTCCAGCAGCTCCACCGGGCCGACCTCGCTGACGGTCTGCACCCAGCTGTTGGTGTCCGCGAGGTCGGGCACCAGGCCGCCGGCGTCGATCGCGGTGCCGGCCTGGATGCGCTCGGGCGTCGCCGAGCCGGTGACCAGGGCGAGCGAGGTGACGTCGTCGGCGGAGATCCGCTCGCCGGCGCCGGAGGCCTGGTGGGGCAGGGCGGGCAGGTCGACGCTGCCGCTGCCGAAGCGGCCGATGGTGGTGGACTGCGGCAGCGCGCCGGCCGGCAGCGGGGCGGACTCGGCGGCGAGCAGCTCGCGGTAGGACTCCGGCGGGCGGCGCACGGTCTGCGCGGCGTTGTTGATCAGGATGTCCAGCGGGCCGTCCGCGGCGACCTCGTCGGCCAGCGCCATCACCTGGGCCGGGTCGCGCAGGTCGATGCCGACGACCTTCAGCCGGTGCAGCCACTCGGCGCTGTCCGGCATCGCGGTGAAGCGCCGGATCGCGTCGTTCGGGAAGCGGGTGGTGATGGTGGTGTGGGCGCCGTCGCGCAGCAGCATCAGCGCGATGTACATGCCGATCTTGGCCCGGCCGCCGGTCAGCAGTGCGCGCTTGCCGGTGAGGTCGGCGCGGGCGTCCCGGCGGGCGCGGTTCTTGACCGCGCAGTCCTGGCAGAGGTTGTGGTAGAACGCGTCCACCTCGACGTAGCGCTGCTTGCAGATGTAGCAGGAGCGCGGGCGCTCCAGGATCCCGGCGATCTCGGTGGTGGTGACGGTGGTCAGGCCGAACGCGCCGGCCGTCTCGTCGTCGATCCGGGTCGGGGCGCCGGTGGCCGTGCGCGCCGTGACCTCGCGGTCGTTGGCGGTCTTGCGGGCCCGGGTCTCCTGGCGGCGGCGCTGCTTCAGGGTGCGGAATATGCCGCCGACGGCCTGGCGGACGGTGATCGCGTCCGGGTGGTCGACGTGCAGCTCGTCCAGCTCGGCCAGCACCTCCAGACAGAGCCTCAGCCGCTCCGGGTCCAGGCCGGGGCCGAAGTCGGTCTCCTCCTCGGCGGTCCCGGTGCCGTTGTCCTGCTCGATGTCCACGCCCGCCGCCGTCATGCCCTCTGCCGCTTTCCCGCTCGCCTCGCCGATCACGGCGTTCGCCGCGTCACCGCGTGAATGCTACGGGAGCGGCCCCGGCCGGGGCGAAAAGCCGAGTATTTGGAGGATCCTCCAGGTCTACGCGCGGAGCTTCGATCATGGCTTGTGTGCAGCCCCAGCAATCGTGGTCGAACTGGCTTTTGCCGAACGGCTCGCGGACAATCGAACGTCGGGTGCAGGGGCGCCCGGATGCGCCCTGCGGCCCAGCCGCACCCGCACCCGAGCTGTATCTTTCTCCCAGCCAGAGAGCCCCGTTTTCATGCGCTTCCTGAACGACCTCCAGCCCTCGTACGACCTCACGTACGACGACGTCTTCATGGTCCCCAGTCGATCCGCCGTGGGCTCCCGCCAGGGTGTCGACCTCTCCTCCAACGACGGCACCGGCACCACCATCCCGCTGGTCGTCGCCAACATGACCGCCATCGCCGGCCGGCGCATGGCCGAGACCGTGGCCCGGCGCGGCGGCCTGGTCGCCATCCCCCAGGACATCCCGACCGAGGTCATCGCCGAGGTGGTCGGCTGGGTCAAGCAGCGCCACCTGGTGCACGACACCGCCATCACCCTCGACCCCGGCGCCACCGTCGCCGAGGCGCTCTCGCTGCTGCCCAAGCGCGCCCACGGCGCGCTGGTCGTCGTCGAGGACGGCCGCCCGGTCGGCGTCGTCACCGACTCCGACTGCCAGGGCGTCGACCGCTTCACCTCGCTGTCCGAGGTGATGTCCCGCGAACTGCTGCTGCTCGACGAGGACATCGACCCGCGCGACGCCTTCGACAAGCTGAGCGAGGCGCACCGCAGGCTCGCCCCCGTGGTGGACCGCGAGGGCCGCCTGGTCGGCATCCTGACCCGGAAGAACGCCCTGCGCGCCACCCTCTACACCCCGGCCGTGGACGCCGCCGGCACGCTGCGGGTCGCCGCCACCGTCGGCATCAACGGCGATGTCGCCGGCAAGGCCAAGGCCCTGCTGGAGGCGGGGGCCGACACGCTGGTCGTGGACACCGCGCACGGCCACCAGGAGTCGATGATCAGCGCGCTGCGGGCCGTGCGCGGCCTGGACCCGCAGGTCCCGGTGGTCGCGGGCAACGTCGTCTCGGCGGCCGGTGTGCGCGACCTCGTCGAGGCGGGCGCCGACATCCTGAAGGTCGGCGTCGGCCCGGGCGCGATGTGCACCACCCGGATGATGACCGGCGTCGGCCGACCGCAGTTCTCGGCCGTTCTGGAGTGCGCCGCCGAGGCCCGCCGGCTCGGCCGGCACGTCTGGGCCGACGGTGGCGTGCGGCACCCGCGCGACGTCGCCATGGCGCTGGCCGCCGGCGCGTCCAACGTGATGATCGGCTCCTGGTTCGCCGGTACCCACGAGTCGCCCGGCGACCTCCAGACCACCGCCGACGGCCGGCAGTACAAGGAGTCCTTCGGTATGGCCTCGAAGCGGGCGGTCGGCAACCGCACCGCGCAGGACTCCTCCTACGACCGGGCCCGCAAGGCGCTGTTCGAGGAGGGCATCTCGCACTCGCGGATGTTCCTCGACCCGGCCCGCCCGGGCGTCGAGGACCTCATCGACTCCATCGTCGCGGGCGTGCGCAGCTCCTGCACCTACGCGGGCGCGGCCACCCTGGAGGAGTTCCACGACAAGGCCGTGGTCGGCATCCAGAGCGCGGCCGGCTACGCCGAGGGCAAGCCGCTGCACTCCAGCTGGTCCTGAGCCGTCCGGGCCCGGGCGCCGCTGCTCCGCCCGGCGCCCGGCCCGTTCCCCACCCCGGGGAACGGGCCGGGGAGCCGGCCGGGCGCCACCGCCCCGCCCGCCAGGCCCAGCGGCAGCAGCAGCGCGCGGCCGAGCAGCCCGGCCGCGCCGTCCAGCGCCGTGCGGAACGCCCCGGCCGCCGGGGGCCGCGCGCGCAGCTCCCACAGCACCCGCACCGACCCCCAGGCGGCGTCCCGGGCGGTGTCCACCGACCACGCGCCGAGCCGGTGGGTCAGCGGCTCGAACCGCTCCAGCAGGTCCGGCCCCGGCATCAGCTGCTCCCGGACGGCCTCCTCCACCCCGGCCAGCAGGTCGTTGATCCGGTGGTAGTCGTCCTCGACGTGCTCCGGCTCCCGCCCGAGCCGGCGGCAGGTGTCGACGACGGCGAGCGGCAGGTCGTGCTGGATGTGGGCGGCCATCCCGGCCAGCGCGAACTGGACCGGGTGCACCCCCGGGTGTGCGCGCAGCTCGAACAGCGGCCGCCAGCAGGCCGGCGGGCGCCGCCGCGCCGCGACCGCGTCCACCGCCCGCAGGTAGCGCCGGGCGAACAGCGTGTCGAGCACCGCCATCGCGGGCGGGTCGGCGAAGGCGTCCAGCCGGGAGCGGACGGTCTGCGTGACGGTCAGGTACATCCGGTTGAACACCGCCACCCCGTCGGCGGGCGGCAGCCCGGCCGCGACCGCCCGCAACCGGCGGATCACCGCGTCGACCCCGTGCGCCGCCGCCGCGGTCCGCGTGGACACCCTGGCCATCCGTCACCCTCCGGCGCCGTTCGTGCACTGATCGCATCATCGTGGCACGGCGGGCCGGTGGATCCCCGGCCCGACGCGTCCTCCGGCACCGGCCCCGCCTCCTCAGCGCTCCCAGCGGATCGCCAGCGCGGCCGCGTCGTCGGCGAGGCCGGTGGGGGAGACCCAGCCGGCGAGGTCGGCGAGCAGGGCGTCCAGCAGGTCGTCCGGGGAGGCGGCCGGCAGCCGCGGCAGGCGGGCGGCGAGGGGGTAGAAGACGTCCGCCGCGTCGCGGGCCTCGGAGACGCCGTCGGTGTACAGCAGCAGCAGGTCGCCGGGGTGCGGCTCGACGGGCTCGGCGCGGTAGCCCCCGCCGGTCAGGGCGAGCAGCCCCAGCGGCGGGGCGTGCCGGGCGGGGGCCAGTTCGACGACCCGGCCCCCGCGGCGCAGCAGCGGGTGCGGGTGCCCGCAGTTGACCAGGTGCGCGGCGCCGTCCCGGTCCACGCCGAGCAGCACCGCGGTCACGAACCGCCCGTCCGCCGGGCGGTCGGCGAGGGCGGCGTCGAGGCGTTCGGCGAGCCGGGCGAGGTCCGGTTCGGTGGGGGCCGCGGTGCGGAAGGCGCCGAGGACGTCCGCCGCCGTCTCGACGGCGGGCAGGCCGTGGCCCTGGACGTCCCCGAGCAGGATCCGGATCCCGTACGGCGTGTCCGCCACCTCGTACAGGTCGCCGCCGATCCGCGCCTCGGCGGCGGCCGCGACGTAGCGCACCGCGATCCGCAGCGGCCCGGCCCGTTCCGGCGGCGGGCGCAGCAGGGCCCGCTGGGCGGCCTCGGCGACGGTCCGGACGTGGAACAGCTCGCGTTCGCGGGCCGCGATCAGCACGACGTTGGCGGTGCTGGCCAGGGTCGCCGCGGTGATGGTGATCAGCGAGGCGAGGTGGACGGAGCCCGGCAGATGGGTGTTGCCCTCCTCCAGGAGCCCGGCCACGGCGATCGCGGCGGCCCCGGTGGCGAGCGGCACCCGGGCCCGCCGGGTGGTCGCCCCGACCAGCACGGGCGCCACCGCGAGGACGGGGGAGAGGGTGGTGCCGGGGCCGGTGAGGAGGTCGGCCAGCACGGCCCCGACGAGCAGCAGGAAGGCGCCGTACAGCAGCAGCCGGGTGCGCCGGGGCAGCCGCGGCAGCGGCACCGCGCCGTCCTCGGCCCCGTCCCCGCTCACGGCCACGCCCTCACCTCCGACCGACCGGTCTCCCGTCCACTCTCCACCGCCTCCCGCCCCACCGGCATCCCGACGGCCCCCGGGGCCGGGCCCGCACCCGTCGGGCCCGGCATCCGGGGCGGCCGTGAGGACGTAGGGTGGCGGGCGAGATGAGACGTAGGAGTACGGTGCCGGCCTCGCCGCTTCCGCAGCGGTTCGGGGTGGATCCGGTGCACCTGCGGCTGCCCGTGGCGGGCGGGCCGTGGGAGACGGTGCGGGCGTACCTGCTGGAGCGGCTGCCGGCGGTGGCGGCGGAGCGGGTGGACGGGCTGCTGCTGACCGGCGGGGTGGTCGGGGAGGACGGGCGGGCCGTCGGGGCGGGGGAGCCGTTCCGGCCGGGCGCGCACCTGTGGTTCTACCGGGAGCTGCCGCCGGAGGTGCCGGTCCCGTTCGAGCTGGAGGTGCTGCACCGGGACGAGCACCTGGTGGTCGTCGACAAGCCGCACTTCCTGGCCACCACCCCGCGCGGGCGGCACGTCGTGGAGACGGCGCTCTCCCGGCTGCGGCACGCCCTGGAGCTGCCCGCGCTGAGCCCGGCGCACCGGCTGGACCGGTTGACGGCGGGGCTGGCGATGTTCGTGGTCCGGCCGCAGGACCGGGGCGCGTACCAGACGCTGTTCCGCGACCGGCTGGTCCGCAAGGAGTACCAGGCGGTGGCGGCGGACGACCCGGCGGTGGAGCTGCCCCGCACGGTGCGCAGCCACATCGTGAAGGAGCGCGGGCGGATCGCGGCGCACGAGCTCGACGAGGCGCCGAACAGCGAGAGCCGGATCGAGCTGCTGGAGCGCCGGGACGGGCTGGGCCGCTACCTGCTGAGGCCGTCGACGGGGCGCACCCACCAGCTGCGGCTGCACATGAGCGGACTCGGCCTGCCGATCCTGGGCGACCCGGTGTACCCGGTGGTGCTGCCGGAGCCGGCCCCGGACGACTTCCGCCGCCCGCTGCAGCTGCTCGCCTCGGCGGTGGAGTTCACCGACCCGCTGACCGGCCGCCCGCGCCGTTTCGAGAGCCGCCGGAGCCTGGCGGCCTGGACGGAACCGGCCGCCTGGGGCGCGCTCTAGGGCGTGTCCTGCGGACCGGCCCGCGCCCGGCCCCGGCGGCGGCTCAGGGCGCCCGGCTCCGGCGGCGGCTCAGGGCGGCGGGCCCCGGCGGCGGCTCAGGGCGGCGGGCCCCGGCGGCGGCTCAGGGCGGCGGTGTCCAGCCGGGGCGGCAGCGTGTCAGGAACCCGCCCTCGGCCCGGTGGTCGAGTTCGGCGAACAGCGCCGAGAACCCCTCGTCGGACAGGAGGGCGTAGTGGCCGACGTCGTAGGGGCGGTTGCCCACGTGACCCATCCGCCCGCACGTCGCACCCACCCAGGGCCACGCCCGCCACAGCGCGCGGACGCTGTCGGCGAAGGCGTCGGCGAGCCGGTTCTCGGCGCGCAGGCACGCGCGCAGGACGCGCCGGGCATGGTCCGGCGGCAGGTCGTGGTCGGCGAAGGTCTCGCCCGCGGCATCGGAGAGCAGGCAGTACCACACGCGCTCTCCCGAGTGCTCCTCGTGACCGCTCGCCCGCAGCTCGCGGTTGTTGACGTCGCTGCGGTGGTTGGCGAGCCTGGAGCCGTAGTCGGCCAGCCAGCTCGCGTCCCGCAGGGCCCGCAGGGCGGGTCCGGTCACCTCGTGCGGCGGCCCGTGCAGCGCGACGGTCTGCAGGTACGCCCCCGCGCCGGCGGTGCGCCCCTCCTCGGCCGTCCGCAGCAGGAGCAGCAGCTCGTCCCGGTCGTCCGGATCGGGGGAGGCCATCAGCGCGGCCAGGTGCCCGAGCAGGACCTCGGGCACGGCGCCCTCCGGGTGGCGCTGCGTCACGCGGGCGAGGGCGCCCGGGACGTCGACGGCCCCCGAGGCGAGGTCGCGCAGCAGCTCGAACGGAAAGACCGGGTGGGGCACCGTCCGGTACCGGGCCATGCCGTGCAGGAGCTGCGCCATCACGGTCGTCCAGTCCGCCAGGACCTGCGGGTGGGCCCGGGCGCGGTAGGTGCGCACCAAGTCCGCGTACTCCTCGCCGAGCGCCCGGACGAGGTCCCGGCCCGCGATGTCGGGCAGCGCAACGGGGTCGTCCGGGCGGGACAGCCGGGCGGCCAGGTACCGGGCGGCCTCGGTCACCCTCCGGTGCTCCGCCCGCTCCTCCCGCTCGACGACCGCGTCGAACACGTCGTAGTCCCCGACGGCCACCGCGGTGGTGTACCGGCCCAGCAGCGTGGCGCACTCCCTCCACCGGGGGACCGGTGGGTCGGCCTCGCCGTACCGGGGGTCGACGACCGAGTGGGACAGCAGCAGGTAGTTCTCCACCCCGCGCAGGCCCCCCGCCGTCGGGGTGAGGAGCCCCGCCCCGGCGGCCCGGTCGAGCATGGCCGCGGCGAACTCCTTCGCGTCCGACTCGCGTGTGCTGCGCAGCGGTTCGCGCTCCATCGGCATCCTCTCGTCCGGTCCGGCGTCAGCGGCCATGGGTGCGGGTCCGGGTCCGGTAGTGGGCCACCGCCCGGTCGAAGGCGCGACGGGTGAAGTCCGGCCACGGGAGCGGGCAGAACCAGAACTCGGCGTAGGCGGTCTGCCAGGGCATGAATCCGGACAGCCGTTGTTCGCCGCCGGTCCGGATCACCAGGTCCGGGTCCGGCTGGCCGGCGGTGTCCAGGTAGTCCGAGATGCCGGCGGTGCCGGCCGACGGCTGGTCGACGATCATCCGGGCGACCGCGCGCGCGAGTTCGTCACGGCCGCCGTAGGCGATGGCGAGGTTCACCGTCCGTGCGTGCCCCGCGGCGCGGCACCGCTCCTCGGCGCCCCGCAGCCGGCGGTGCAGGGGGGACGGCAGCCGTTCCGGGCGCCCGATGATCCGGATCCGCCACCGCCCCTCGGCCTCGATCCGCTCGACGGTGTCGGTGATGACCCGCAGCAGCGGTTCCAGCTCGCGGGGATCACGGGTCAGGTTCTCGGTCGACAGCGGCCACAGGGTGACGACCTCCAGGCCCGGCAGCGTCCCGGCCCACGCCAGCAGGTCGAGGGCCCGGTCGCCGCCGCGCTCGTAGCCCCGGACCGCTTCCACGCCGCGTGCGCGGGCCCACCGGCGGTTGCCGTCCAGGATCACCGCGAGGTGCCGTAAGGGGGAATCCCGGCCCTCGGGCGGATGACCGCCGTGCGCGCCGGGTGTCGCGGACACCGTGGTCTCGTGTGACTGGTGCATGTCAATCACTCCCGTGGTCGGCCCTCCACCCGGCAGGTCACCGCACCACGGTCCCGGCGCCGGGGACCACACCGTGTGGTTCGCCGGCCGACCGCCCCCAACAGGGTGCGGTGATCACCCCGCCGGGATCAGAGCGCAAGCCTCGGCGCACGCAGCACCGCCCCGCGCACGGCCGCCGGGTCCGTCGCGCGCCGGAGGGCGGCCGTGCGCCGGTGCGGTGGTTCACCGGGCGGGGACCGGGGGCAGCGGGGGAGTCCGGCCGTGACGCTCCCCCGGCTACGGCCGGGCCGGCCACCGTCCGGCCGGGCACGGTGGCGCGCCCCGGGCGCCGTCACGCGTCCCGGTCGCCGGAGCCCGCCGCCAGGCCGTCGAGCAGGACGAGGGCGTCGTCGGCCGCGCCGGCCGGGTCGGTGACGGGGTAGCGCACGCCGCGGACGGTGCGGGTGGCGTCGAGGACGAGGGTGAGCCGCTTGAGGTGCTCCACGCCGCCGGCCCGGAAGGTCGGCAGGCGCAGGGCGGCGGCCAGGTCGAGGCCGAGGTCGGACAGCAGCGGGAAGGGGATCCGCGCGTACCCGGCGAAGGCCGCCAGCTGGTCCGGGCGCCGGGTGCTGACGCCGTGGACGGCGGCGCCCCGGGCGGTGAAGGCGGCCGTCCGGTCGCGGTAGGCGCGGGACTCCGCGGCGCTGTCGCCGGCGCCCGGGATGCCGTCCCAGCCCGGGGGGTGGTCCGGGCCGCCGGGCCGGTGGGCGCCGGGGAAGCAGTGCAGCACCGTCCAGGCGCGGTCGGCGGCGACCGGGTCGGTGCGCCCGCCGCGGGCGTCGGGCAGTTCCAGCGGGGGCAGCCGACGGCCGGTCAGGGCCAGGACCCGGCGGGTCTCGGCGGAGCCGGCCGCGCTGGTGGCGGAGAGCGAGCCGTCGCCGAGGACGTACCGCCCGCCCCAGCCCTGCAGGGCGACCAGCACCGGCAGCAGGCCGCGCCCGGCCTCCGTCAGGTGGTACTCGTAGCGCGGCGGGTGCGGGTGGTAGAGGCGCTTCTCCAGGACGTCGCCGGCGACCAGTGCCCCGAGGCGCTGGGTGAGGACCTTGCGGCTGATGCCGAGCCCGTGCTGCAGGGCGTCGAACCGGTGGGTGCCTCCGGCGACGTCCCTGATCAGGAGCAGGGCCCAGGTGTCCCCGACCACGGCCAGGGCCCGGGAGACCGCGCAGTCGGCGTCCGCCGCTTCCATGTGCCGCATGACCGCCGATTATAGTGAGTTCCCAAAAGAGACTCACTGCTGAGGGGGCGGGTGTGTCGACCGGGACGGCGGACACGGGCAGGCCGGGCGCGCCGGCGTACGCGGGGCAGCGGGGGCCGGGGCCGGGCGGCGGATCCGCAGGGGTGTTCTGGCGCTACTGGACCGCCTCGACGGTCAGCCGGATCGGGGACCAGGTGAACGCGGTGGCCCTGCCGCTGGTCGCGGTGGTCACCCTGCACGCCTCGGCGATCGACGTCGGCCTGATCACCGGCGCCGGCTACGCCGCCTGGCTGCTGATCGGACTGCCCGCCGGCGTCCTGGTCCAGCGGCTGCCGCCGCGCGGCACCCAGGTGGCGATGGACCTGCTGCGCGGCGCCGCCGTCGCCTCGGTCCCGGTGGCCGCCGCCCTCGGTGTGCTGGGACTGCCCCAGCTCATGGCGGTGGCGCTGCTGGTGGGCCTCGCGGGCGTCGTCTTCGACGTGGGCATCTCCACCGTCCTGCCCTCGATCGTCCCCACGGAGGAGCTCACCGCCCGCAACAGCCTGCTCTCCGGCAGCTCCGCGGCGACCGAACTGGCCGGGCCCTCCCTCGGCGGCGTGCTGGTGCAACTCGTCGGCGGCGCCACGGCGATCCTGCTGGACGCGGTCAGCTACCTGGTCTCGGCGGCCCTGCTGTTCAGCGTCCGGCCGGCCGGACCGCCGCTCACCGCGCGGACGGCCGGCGCCGGGATGCGCGCGCAGATCCGCGAGGGCCGGCGGTACGTCACCCGGCACCCGGTGCTCCGGCCGGTCGCCACCCACGCCGCCGCGGTGAACGCCGTCAGCGGCGGGCTGATGACGCTCACCCCGCTCTTCCTGGTCCGCACCCTCGACGCCCCGGCCGCCGCCGTCGGCGCCCTGGTCGCCACCGGCGGCCTCGGCAGCCTGATCGGCGCCGCCCTCACCCCGCGCCTGGTCGCCCGGCTGGGCGGCGGGCGCGCCCTGTGCCGGGCGGCGACGACCGCGGCCGTCTTCGCCTTCCTGCTCCCGGCGGCCGGCGCCGGCTGGGGCACGCTGGTCTTCGCGGTCGGCAACGCGGGGTTCTCCGCCGGGGTCGTCGTCACGAGCATCGTGGCCCGCACCCACCGCCAGACCCGTACCCCGCCCGAGCTGCTGCCCCGGGTGGCGGCCACCGTCCGCTTCGTCTCCTGGGGTGCGATACCGCTCGGCGCGCTCGCCGCCGGCGCCGCCGCCTCGGCCTGGGACCCGCGCACCGCGTTGCTGCTGTTCGCGCTCGGCGGCGTGGCCGGCCCGGTGATCCTGCTGACGAGCCCGGTCCGCCGGATGCGCGAGCTGCTCTGACGCCCGCGCGGGACCGGAGCTACCGCCCCGGCGGCAGCTCCAGCTCGAACCAGACCACCTTCCCCTCCGGCGTGCGCCGGCTGCCCCAGCGGTGGGCGAGCTCGTTCACCAGGTGGATGCCGCGCCCGCCCTCGTCCTCCTCGTCGGCGCGCCGGATCCGCGGCGTGGCGGAATCCCGGTCCGCCACCTCCACGGTGAGCGTGCGGTTGCAGAACAGCCGCAGCTGGGTGGGCGATCCCGCGTGCACCAGGGCGTTGGTGATCAGCTCGCTGGTGAGCAGCTCGGCCCAGTCGGCGAGGGCCCCCAGCCCCCACTCGGTGAGCGTCTCCCGGGTGAAGCGCCGCGAGTGGGCCACCATCGCGTGGTCGTCGCCGAGCGGCAGGGTCGCGATCCGGTCCGAACCGGCGGGCCGGGCCTGCGCCATGATGACGGCGATGTCGTCCTCGCTGGTGCGCCCGGTGAGTTCGGCGAGCACGGCGTCGCAGGTCTGCTCCAGCGAGCCGCGCCGGCCGGCGACGGTGCGGCACAGCAACTGCAGCCCCTCGTCGAGGTCACGGCCGCGCCGCTCGACCAGGCCGTCGGTGTACACGGTCAGGATGCCCTCCTCGGGGAGGGTGAACTCGACGCTCTCGAACGGCACCCCGCCGACCCCGAGCGGTGCGCCGGGCGGCAGCTCGACCAGCTCGGCGTGGCCCTCGGTGTCGGCCACCACCGGCGGCAGATGGCCCGCGCAGGCCGCGGTGCACCGCCGGTCGACCGGGTCGTACACCACGCACACGCAGGTCGCGAACTGGCCCTCGCCGAGCGCCGTGGTGGCCTCGTCCAGCCGCTGCAGCACCCGGTCCGGGGCGATCTCCAGGGTGATCAACGTCCGGGCGACGGTCCGCAGTTGGCCCATCGTCGCGGCGGCCCTGATGCCGTGGCCCATCACGTCGCCGACCACCAGCGCGACCCGCCCGGAGGAGAGCGGCACGACGTCGAACCAGTCGCCGCCGACCTCGCTGACCACACTGCTCGGCAGGTACCGGTAGGCGAGCTCCAGCCCCAGGGTGCGGTGGATCTCCTGCGGCAGCAGGCTGCGCTGCAGGGTGAGCGCGGTCTCCCGCTCCCGCCGGTAGAGCCGGCCGTTGTCGATCGCCAGCGCGGTGCGGGCGACCAGCTCCTCGGCCAGCGCGCGGTCCGCCGGGCCGAACGGCAGCGGGTTGCGGGTGCGGATGAACTCCGCGCCGCCCAGCACCAGTCCGCGCGCCAGCAGCGGCACCATCAGGTACGAGTGCACCCCGGCGTCCAGGCTCGGCTGCACCCGGTCCGGCGCGGCCACGATCCGGCGCAGCGCCGCCTCGTTCACCTCCGAGACCAGGATCGACCGCCCGGTGCGCAGGCTCTGCGCGTACACCGGCGCCGACTGCGAGGTCTCCCCGATCCCGTCGGCCGCGTCGGCCATCACGCCGTGGTCGTCCAGGTCGCCGACGGCCACCGCCCGCATCAGCACCGAGCCGTCGGGCGGCACCGGCGCCGGGTCCTCGCCGTCGAGCACCGCCTCGCGCAGGTCGACGGTCACGAAGTCGGCGAACCGGGGGATCACCACTTCCACCAACTCCCGGGCGGTGCGGTACAGATCGAGCGTGGTGCCGATCCGCCCGGACGCCTCGTTGAGCAGCGACAGCCGCTGCTGCGCGGCCCGCGCCTCGTCGAGCGCCCGCTGCCGGGCGGCCGCCGCGTCCCGCTCCCGGGTGAACAGCAGCGCGTTGTCGATCGACACGGCCGCCCGCACCGCCAACTCCCCGGCCAGCGCCAGATCGTCGTCCTCGTACGGGTGCTCGGAGACGGTCCGGTAGAACGCGGCCACCCCGACCGGCGAGCCGCGGGCGATCAGCGGCACCACCATGAACGAGCGGACCTGCTGCTCGTGCACCGCCGCCGCACGCACCGGATCGTCCCGGAACCAGGCCAGCCCGGCGGCGTCCATCCGCGGCACCAGCACCGGGGAGCGGTGGGTGAGCGACCAGGCGTAGGGGGAGGAGGCGGTGAAACGGTGCACCCCGCCGGTCCGGTCGATCGGGCGCAGGGTCGACTCCCGGGCCGCGTGGAAGGCCATCCGCCGCAGCAGCGCCGAACCGTCGGCCGACGGGCGGGCCTCGGGCTCGCCGCGCACCAGGTCGTCCAGCACCTCGACGACCACCGTGTCGGCCAGCCGGGGCGAGGCCACCTCGGCCAGCTCCTGGGCGGTCTGGGCGAGGTCGAGCGTGGTGCCGATCCGGGTGGAGGCGGTGTTCACCAGCGCCAGGCGCTCCTGCGCGGCCTTCGCCTCGCGCAGCGCCTGCTGGCGGGACAGCACCGTCTGGTGCTGGCGCAGGTACAGCCGGGCGTTGTCGATGGCCACCGCCGCCCGGGAGGCCAGCTCGTCACCGAGCGTGATGTCCGCCTCCGCGAAGGACTCCCGCTCCCCGCGCCGGGAGTAGACGATCATGCCCAGGGTGGTGCCGCGCGCTACCAGCGGGGTGATCCGCACCGAGCGCGGCCGGTCGCCCTGGTACGCCTGGCGGCGGCTCCCGGTGATCGCCCCGCTCAGCGGTGGCAGCTCCCAGGACGGCACCACCACCGTGCGCCCGGTGGCCAGCGCCCGCGCGTACGGCGAGTCGGGCGCCAGCTCGTAGACCTCGTCCACCGGCAGCGCCTCCGCCGGATAGAGCGGGTCGGAGGTGGCCAGCGCCAGCCGGCGCACCTGCTGCGGGGCGGCGGGGTCCGGCGGCTCGACGCTGCGGCCGGCGGCGAGCGCCTCCAGGGCGAAGACCCCGCTGATGTCGGCGACCTCGGGCACCATCGCGTCGGCCAGCTCCCGGGCGGTCTGGCGCAGGTCCAGCGTGGTGCCGATGGAGGCGGTGGCCTCCGCCAGCAGGGCGAGGCGCTCCTGCGCGCGGGCGGCCCTGGTCTCGGCCTGGAAGCGCTCGGTGACGTCGACGACCGTCGAACTCACCCCGAGTATCCGCCCGCCCTGGTCCTCCAGCCGGAAGTACGAGGCCGACCAGGCGTGGTCGTGCGTCGGGTCGCCCGGCGTGCGGCCGTGCGAACGGACGTCCACCACCGGCTCGCCGGTCTCCAGCACCCGGCGCATCACGCTCTCGCTCTCGGCGCCGTTGATGCCGGGCAGCAGCTCGGTCAACCGGTGCCCGAGGTGCTCCTCCACCGACAGGCCGTTGATCCTCGCCAGCGCCTCGTTGAGCCGCACGAAGGCGAGCCGGGTGTCGTACACGCTCATGCCGACCGGGGCCTGGGTGAAGAAGCCGTCCAGCACGGCCAGGTCCGCCTGGATCCGGCGCAGCGTCGTCACGTCCGACGCCACCGCCAGCACCAGCGGGCTGCCGCCCGGTCCGGTGATCGGATGGGTGCGGAACTCCAGGTTGACGTGGTGCCCGTCGCGGTGGCGCACCGGGAAGACGCCCGACCAGCCGCGGCCGTCCAGGATCCCCTGGAACAGCTCCAGCACCTCGGGCCGCCGCTCGTCGGGGGCCAGCAACTGCGCGGCCCGCTCGCCGATCGCCTCCTCGGCGGAGTAGCCGAGCAGCGCCTCGGCATCGCTGCTCCAGTGCAGGATCCGGCCGTCCGCCTCGATCAGCGCGGTGGCGATCGGCACCATCAGCAGGGCCTCCGGACCGTCGGGTCGCCCGGGCCCGGCGCCCTCGCGCCGCTCATGCCGTCTGTTCACCATGCTCGGTCACCATGGCCGGAACCGCCCGGAGATCGTCGCCGCCAGCCCTGCCATCTTCCCACGCGCCCCACCACCCCCGCTCGCCGCACACCACGGCGAACGGCAGTCTCCGGGTTCAGCCAAGAGGCAATGCCTGACCGGAGATCTCGTCGATCAGCGACCGTGAGGCCAGGGGATTGCCCAGATGGGCGCTGACGAGTGCGGAACCGGCGGAATCCTCCGGGCACTGGTAGGTCGGCCCTTTGAATTCCCTGCGGTGCAGAACCACCGTGACGCGGTCGGCGCTTTCATGCGCCTCAAGCTCGGGGCGCTGTTCGCATCTCCACTCGACGGCCAGGCTGATCGTTCTCCCGTCCTCGCTGACGGAGACCTGGCCTGCCGCGCTGGCATCGTAGCTGCGCCATTTCGAGGGCAACCACCACGTCTCCAGCGAAACCTCGGTTGCGACGACGACCAGCACGGCCACGATGATGAGGCCGGCGCGCCTCGATAAGCGTGGCCACCGCCTTGGGTGCGTCACTCGGTCTCCTCGTGGGTGCAGTCGTGCCATGGCGGCGGCAAGACTACCGGTTCGGGCAGGCAGGTCAAGCTTCGCCCGGAGTGTGTGAATTATTCTCCCTCGCCACATTTCGCCTGAATGGAAAGATGTGGCCTGCCGGTTTTCGTGCCAATGATTTCGAATTCAGGTGTCCGTCCAGTAGATCCCCGAGTGTGGGGATTTCGTGGCTAAAATCATGGATGCAGACCCTGCGTTCCCCGGCTAGAGTGCCGATGTCGCGGCGCGCCCGCGCCGGGGCGGTTCCTGGAAATAGTGGGGGTTCAGTGAACTTCAGGCGCATGGGAAAGAGGGGGAGGATCGGCCTCGCCGCAGCTCTCGTGTTGTCGATCTCGGTTGTGATGCCCGCCGTGGCGGCGTCCACGGAGTCGACGGTGAGCGGCGAGGGGAAAAGGCCGGTAGCAGGCAATGCGGGGGCTGATTCTCGCATTGTTGAGACCATGAAAAAGCAGGAAGTCCTCGACGCAGTCGTAGACCGTATGACGGGCGGGCTGTCGGAGGTCGAGAGGGACCGCATACCAGGCTTCACGGATGTGGAGGTCGATCCGGCAGGGAACCGCATCCGCCTCCACTGGAAGGGGGAAGTGTCGTCGACGGCCCGCGAAATTATGGACAGCCTTCCGGCCGGAGTGACGGTCGAAGTGCTGCCTGCAAAGTACTCCAAGGCGGAACTGCACGAAGCCCGGGAAAGGCTCCTGCGTGACGGGAAGCCGCAGCAGCTTGCTTCGGAGGTCACTCGGGCGAAAACTCGAATTACGCACATCGCGCCGGCCGTCGACGGGAGCGGTCTGGAAATCGGCTATGACGAGGAGAAGCCTCGAAGTCGGCCCGCCAGCCTGACTCAGTCAGGGGAGCCCTCGGTCGACGATGCGACCAGGACGAGGAAGACCGGCGAGGTCAAGGCCATCACGAGCAGCCTCGCCGGCGTCGAGGCCGACGTGGTCTATGCGCCGATCGCCATTGATGCCACGCGCGGCGAAGACTACTCTCCCTGGTGGGGAGGAAGTGGCCTGCGGACGCCTGGTGGAACCATTTGTTCCAGCGGTTTCGGCGTCACTCGAAGCGACGGGACGCCGCTCCTCACGACCGCTTACCACTGTGGTGACGGAATTTACCACAACTGGTACGACGGGGCGTTCGTCGGGTCAACCTCCCAGGCGGACATGCTCGACATCCTGGACGTCTCTGGAATTAACACCGGAAACGCCGTGGGGAACGCCATCTATGAGGGGCCCTGGAATGATTCGACGGGTACCGGAAAGTACGTTTCCGGCTGGGGACACAACAACGTCGGTGACTATGTCTGTCAGTCCGCTGCGAATTCGGGTACGCATTGCGGGATTAAGATCACCCGGACCGATTTCTCCTACACCGGCCCCAATGGTGTCTGGCGCAAGGTGGCCGACTACGCGATTCAGACCAATGCGAACGACATAGCTGCTGTCAACGGTGACAGCGGGGGTCCGGTCTACACTGTCGATAGCGCAGGAAAGGCAGTGGCGCGGGGAACCATCTCTTCGCTGGACAGTACGGTCAACTGCAATGGTCGAACCACCTCGGACGGTGGAAGTCGTACCCCGTGGTGCTTCAGCGCCATGATGTACGTGCCGATCTATCAAATTCTGCATGACAAGGGCTGGACGATCAATACGGGCTGATGGGCGCTGACTTGTCACAGCGGTAGCCCGCAGACCGCCTCGACCGCGAGGCCTGTGTGCAGCGCAACGCCGTCGACACCGCCCACCGATCCACTCTCGATTGCGGGCACTCTCACCGGGGGCCACTCGGTGATCCACAGGAATCGGCCTACCCATGGGCGTGGGTGGTCTGGAGGGTGCGCAGGAGGTGGACGGCGGGGGTGTCGACGGGGCGGCGGGTGTTGGCCAGGACGATGGCGCCGACCTGCTTGTCCGGGTCGAAGGCGGTGAAGGAGCGGTAGCCGCCGGTGCCGCCGTTGTGCCAGATCTGGAGGTGGCCGCCCTGGCGGGTGTGGAGGCGGTGGCCCAGCCAGCCGAGGTGCATCCAGGCGACGGGGTTGACCCGGTGGCGCACCTCGCGGGTCAGGGCGATGGCGGGGCCGAGGGGCGGGGCCTCGTCGGTGCCGGTGGCCAGCTGGGCCCGCAGGAGGACGGCGAGGTCGGCGGCGGTGGACTTGAGTGCGCCCGCTCCCGCGAGTCCGGCGAGGTTCCAGCCCGGGACCGGGCGCCCGCCCGCGGTGTGGCCCGGGGCGAGCCGGGCCGTCTGTCCGGCGTCGGGGGCGAGCACCGTGTCGGTGAGCCCGAGCGGCTCGCAGACCTCCCGGCGGACCAGGTCGCCGTAGTCCAGGCCCGCCCGGTGCGCGAGGGCGAGGCCGAGGAGGCCGGCGCCGAGGTTGGAGTAGCGGAAGCTGCGGCCGGGCGCGGTCCGCACCTTGGTGCGGGCGAGGCTCGCGAGCAGCCACTCGGGGGTGCAGTGCGCGTACGGGTCGGGCTTGTTGGGGGTGAGCAGGGAGGACAGCAGCATGCCGGCGGGCAGCCGCGGCAGGCCGGAGGTGTGGGTCGCCAGGTGCCGCAGGGTGATGGGCTCCGGGCCCCGGGTGGGGACGGTGACGCCGGGCGGGAGCGCGTCGGCCAGGAGGTCCGCGAGCGGCTCGTCCAGGGTGACGGTGCCCGCCAGGGTCAGCCGGGCGAGCGCGAGCGAGGTGAAGACCTTGGTCACCGAACCGATCTCGAACAGCGTGTCCGGGCCGGGCCGCCCGCCGGCCGGGCCCGGGCCGGTGCGTCCGGCGCCGCGGATCTCCGTCGCGCCGCGGGCGAGACCGGCGACCACCACGCCGACCTGGGGGCCGGCGAGGCGGTCGGCGGTCTGCTGGACGAGGCTGCCAAGATCGTTCATGGCCCCGAGCCTAGGAGTGGCGGGAGGGCGGCGGCGTCCACCGCGGCGACGATTTTCGCCGGCGCACCGCTCGTCCCCCGGAGGTACGGGGAACGAGCGGTGCCATGGTTGTCGCCCGCTCGCCGGTTGTGCACACGCGCTAGCGATGTTGCCGCGTGCTAGCGGACGGGTGGTGCGGGGTCAGCAGCTCAGGTTGTTGCCCGGCACGGTGCCGAGCAGCTGGGTGAAGCGCTGGTAGGCGTTGATCCGGCTCTGCACCTGGGCAGGGTTGCCGCCGTTGCACTCCAGCGAGCCGTTGATGCTGCGGATGGTCTCGCCGAAGCCGTAGCCGTTGACGATCGCGTTGTGGGGGGTCATGGTGCCCGGCCCGTTCTGGGTGTTCCAGTACCAGAGCGCGGTCTTCCAGGCGACGGCCGGGTCGGTCTGCACCAGGTTGGGGTTGCGCAGCAGGTCGATGCCCAGGGCGTCACCGGCCGCCTTGTAGTTGTAGTTCCAGCTCAGCTGGATCGGCCCGCGGCCGTAGTACGCGGCCTGCCCGGCCGGGCAGCCGTACGACTTCGAACTGTCGCAGTAGTGGGGGTAGTTGGCGGTGTTCTGCTCGACGACGTAGACCAGCGCGCCGGTCTCGTGGTTGACGTTGGCCAGGAAGGCCGCGGCCTCCTGCTTGCGGACGGTGTCGGTGCCGGTGGCCGCGAAGGCGGGGTAGGCGCTGAGCGCGTCGATCAGGCCCTGGTAGGTGTAGAAGGGGTTCCGGTTCGGGAACATCTGGTCGAACTGGGCCTGGCTGACCGGGAATCCGCCCGGGTTCGGCGTGCTGGTCGACGTCGGGGTGACCGTCGGGGTGACGGTCGGGGTCGGCGTCGGGCCGGTGCCGCCGCAGTTGCCCTGGTCGGACCAGACGCCCGAGCCGCCGGTGCTCGGCGGCTCGTTCTGGGTCCACCACTTGGCGAGCCAGTTGTGGCCGTTGTAGGAGACGGCGGCGCCGCCGGTGTAGACGGCCGAGGAGTTCCAGGGCGTGGCGCAGACGGCGGCGCTGGCGTTGGCCGCGGGAAGCAGCAGGACCACCGCCAGGGCCGTGGCGACGGCGGAGAGCAGTGCGAGCAGGCGTTTCGTGGACACTTGATCACCCCTTGTGCGGTGTGGGGCCGCACGGTCGTGGAGGCTGGGACGTCGGGGCAGGGGAGCCGGAGCCCCGCGTGGTGGGGGCACGTCGTGGGGGACGGGCCGACCGGGGTGCGGGCCGGTGCGGGGCTGACCCAGAACTCAAGCGGAGTGGTCTATACCTGTCAAGGGGTTTCGGGCAAATGACGCGCAGTGCAGAACGCCTGCGTGCGGAAGGGGCGCCGCGCCGGACGCGCTGTCATGACCAGGTCCCTCCATCTGGAAGGATGGCCGGGTGGACGAGACCCCCGACCCCGCCGCCCGGTCCGGCCCGGGCGCACCGATCCGCTCGGGCATCCCGGAGCACGGCCGGGTGCCCAAGTACTACGCCGTCAAGGGCGAGTTGGACGCGCTGCTCGACGAACTCGGCGAGGGCGGCGTGCTGCCGACCGAACGCGAGCTCGCGGCCCGCTTCGAGGTGGCCCGCGAGACGCTCCGCCAGGCCCTGCGCGATCTGCTGATCCAGGGCCGGATCCGCCGGCGCGGGCGCAGCACGGTGGTGGCCGGCCCCAAGCTGGAGCAGCCGCTCTCGCTCGCCAGCTACACCGAGGGCGTGCGACGCCAGGGCAGGGTCCCCGGGCGCACCCTGATCGGCCTGGAACGGCTCGGCGCCGATCCGCAGTTGGCCGGTCAGCTGCGGATCGCCCCGGGCGAGCCGGTCTGGCACCTGGAGCGGGTGCTGCTCGCGGACGGCGAGCGGGTGGGCCTGGAGAGCACCTACCTCGCGGTCGGCCGGGTCCCGGCGCTGGACGTCGAGTTCGACCCGGGCTCCTCGCTCTACGCCTATCTCGCCGAGAAGGCGGGCATCGGCTTCGGCGCCGCCGACGAGCGGATCGAGACGGTGCTGGCCACCCCGCGCGAGGCCCTGCTGATCGGCACCCCGCCGGCCCTGCCGATGCTGCTGCTGCACCGGCTGACCAGGGACACCGGCGGGCAGCCGGTGGAGCGGGTGCGCTCGCTCTACCGGGGGGACCGGTTCAGCTTCACCACCCGTCTCGAAGCGGACTGACGCCCGCGCCCCCACCCGCCTCAGGACCCCCGCGCCCCGGCCCCGCCCGGAGGCGTCCTGATCACGGGAACATAACGGGTCTGGACCGAATTTGGGCGTTGTTCACACCCGGGTCGAAAGCCGGGCCACCCCCGTCCATCCGCCGCTCCGACCGTAGTCACCGCCCCCTTCCGCGCCATGACGCAGCATCAGGAGGACGACGTGACCCCGCAGACCCCCGCCGCCCCCGGCCTCTCCCGCCGAGGCCTGCTCCTCGGCACCGCCGCCGCGCTCGCCACCGCCCCGCTCACCGCCACCGCCGCCCGCGCGGCCACCGCCCCGGGCGCCGCCACCCCCACCGCCACCCCGACCGCCGGCCGGACCCCGAAGGTCCTGCTGATCGGCCTCGACGGCACCATGCTCACCCGCATCAAGGACGCCGGCGCCCCCCACCTCACCGCCCTGATGGCCGGCGGCCTCACCGCGGCGAGCAGCCTCTACGCCAACCCGATGGCCGGCACCCTCTCCGGCCCCGGCTGGTCCACCGTCGCCACCGGCGTCTGGCCGGACAAGCACAACGTCAAGGACAACAACTTCACCGCGCCCAACCTCACCGCCTACCCGGACTTCCTGACCCGCGCCGAGACCGCCGACCCCGCGCTCTCCACCTACGTCGTCGCCTCCTGGGCGCCGATCGCCGACACCATCTGCTCCGGCCGGGTCGACACCCGGATCGCCACCCCGTCCGCCGAGTACGACACCGGCACCACCGCCCGCGCGGTCGCCAAGCTGCGCGACGACAACCCCGACGTGGTCTTCGTCCACCTCGACAACGTCGACAACGCCGGACACAGCAGCGGCTCCGCCAGCCAGGCCTACCTGACCGCGATCCGCGGCGTGGACGCCCAGGTGGGCCAGATCGTCGCCGCCGTCCGCGGCCGGGCCGGCTACGCCCAGGAGGACTGGCTGATCATGGTCACCGCCGACCACGGCCACACCCCGACCGGCGGCCACGGCGGCTCCACCTGGGAGGAGCGGCAGACCTTCGTGATCGCCAACGGCTCGGCGTTCCCGGCCGGTTCGGTCCGCCAGGACGTGCGCATGGTGGACATCGCGCCCACCGCCCTCGCCCACCTCGGCATCGCCGCCGACCCGGCCTGGAACCTCGACGGCACCCCGATCCCGGCCCTGGTCCCCGACGAGTTCGACGCGCTGCGCCCGCAGCTCACCGGCCGGGTGGACGAGACCGGCATCGCGGCCGGCGTCCTCGGCTTCACCCACACCCCGCCGGCCGGCTGGTCGGTCGACAACTCCGCGATGGGCACCGGCGGCGTCGCCGAGTGGCGGGGCTGGTCGTTCACCACCGACGAGTTCTGGACGAAGACCCAGCGCGACCAGAACCGCGAGCTGAACGTCCGCTCCCGCAACGTGTTCGCCGTCGCCGACTCCGACGAGTGGGCCGACAAGATCTTCTCGGGGACCTACGACTCCACCCTGGTCAGCCCCGAGTACCCGGTGGCCGGGCGCGGCACCGTGCCGGTCACCTTCACCACCTTCTACCGGCCGGAGGGCGCGCAGAGCGCCCGGGTGCTCGCCGTCTGGGACGGCGGCGCGCCGGTGGAGGTGAAGAGCTTCACCTCCGACACCAACGGCCGCCAGCGCCTCGACCTGGCCGTCCCGGCGGGCGCGAGCCGGCTGCGGCTGCGGTTCCGCTACACCGGCAGCAACAACTGGTACTGGGTGCTGGACAACGTCAAGGTCGGCTGACGCCCGGCCGTCGGCCCTCCGACGGGGCGAGCGCGGCCCGCAGCCGCTCGGCGACCAGCGCCGCGTCCGCCTCGTCGGGGTACGCCCGGCGCGGCCAGAAGAAGCCGCGCAGCCCGTCCTTGGGGTTGCGCGGCACCACGTGCACGTGCAGGTGCGGCACCGACTGGCTGATCCGGTTGTTCGCCGCGACGAAGCTGCCCGCCGCGCCCAGCCCCTGTTCCATCGCCGCCGCCACCCGTTGCACCCGCAGGAAGAACGGGCCCACCTGGGCGGCCGGGAGGTCCGCGAGGGTGCGGTGGTGGGCGCGCGGCACCACCAGGACGTGGCCCGGGAACAGCGGCCGGCGGTCCAGGAAGGCCACCGCCGCCTCGTCGTCCAGCACCCGGTGCGCGGGCTCCGTGCCCGCCACCACCGCACAGAAGACGCAGTCCATCCGTCCATTCAACCGGCCCGCCGCGGCCCCGGCATCCGCTCGGCGACGGACCGCCGGGAGGTCACCCGGGCGGACCCCGAGCGGGTGCGGCCCCCCGGGGCCGGGGCGCACCGTGCAGGTGGGGCGCGCGGCGCGTCCCGTCGACGAGGAGGTGGCCCGGATGGCGGGCAAGTTCGAGGTGTACGAGGACGCCGGGGGCAAGTACCGGTTCCGGCTCAAGGCGGGCAACGGCGAGATCGTCGCGACCGGCCAGGGGTACGCGAGCAAGGACGCCGCCCACAAGGGCGTCGAGGCCGTCCAGCGGGCGGCGGACGGCGCGAGCGTGGTGGACCTGAAGCCCAAGGCTGCGGCCTGAGCGCCGCGGACGGCGGCGGGGCCCCTCCCCGCCGCCGTCCGCGCGCCGCCCGCCGGTTGCCCGAAGGGCGGCCCGGGACGGCGCCGGGGGGCTACTCGTACCGGTACAGCAGCGACTCCCGCTCGTTGCGCTCGATCGCCTCGATCGTCAGCGACGGGTCCGCCAGGTGGGAGAGCGTGACCTCGGCCGAACTCGGCTGCTCGTCCGCGCCGAGCCAGTTCTCCGGCTTCCACGCCGAGGAGCGCAGGAACGCCTTCGGACAGTGCCCGAAGACCTCCTCGACGGCCACCACGATCGCGCTGCGCGGCGGCTTGCCGACCGCCGTCAGCTGCGCCAGCAGCCGCGGGTCCGTCGAGACGCAGGCCCGCCCGTTGACCCGCAGCGTGCTGTCCCGGCCCGGGACGACGAAGACCAGCCCGATCCGGCCGGTCTCGACGACGTTGTGCAGCGTGTCCAGCCGCTTGTTCCCGGTGGCGTCCGGGATCGCCAGGGTGAACTCGTCGAGCACCGAGACCAGTCCGGGCGGCCCGCCGCGCGGCGACACGTCGCAGCGCCCGGCGGCGTCCGCGCTGGCCAGGAAGACCAGCGGGGAGCAGGCGATGAGTTGCCGGGCGACCTCGTGGACGCGGTCCACCTGCTTGCGGCGCACGACGTCACTGGGCTGCTCGTAGACGTCGCGCAGCCGCGCGGTGTCGTGGATCGCGCCCGCTTCGAGGGCGGCGAACAGGCCCGAGGGGCCCTGGGGTCCTGGAGTTGACGGAACGACGGTCTCCGGTGTGCTGGTCATACCGGCAAACGTAACGGGGCGCTCCGGGGCCGCACAGGGCGGGCGGTCCGGCTCAGACGGTCAGCGGAACGGCGTGCACCTCGTCGGCCGGATGCCCGCTGCGCTCGTGGATCCGCTGCACGGCCTCCTTCGAGGGCGCCTCGGAGAGGCAGTAGACGACGCCGGCCTCCGGGTCGGCCCAGGCCTGCTCGAACCGCACGCCCTCGTCGGCCTGGATGTCCAGGTCGGCCTGGTGGGCCATGCGCAGCTGCTCCTCGGTGATGCCGGACATCCCGTGGTGGACGTCCATGAACTTGGCCATCGCGCTCGCACCTCCCGGGACCGGGGCCCGCGCCCGGCCCGCTGTCCGCCCCCTCCCACCAGCTTGCGCCCCCGCGCACCCGCGCGCATTCCCGCCGCCGTCGTGAAACAGCCCACAGCCGGGGGATCTCCCTGCACCCGCTCCCGGCGTGGCACAATGACGGCAGCAGTAGCAGTGACGTTCAGCGCACTCCGGGGTCGGTGAAAATCCGAACCGGCGGTTACAGTCCGCGACCCGTCCGCAGCCAGCGGCCGGTTGACCAGGTGAAATTCCTGGACCGACGGTTAAAGTCCGGATGGGAGGCGTGCGCGGCGGACGAGTGAGCGGTACCCGTGGTCCCCCGGTGGACCGCGGGAGGTGGTACGGGTCGGCGGTCGAGGGTTCCCCTCCTCCGGCGTCCGGTGCGGCAGCGGCCCGACGACGGGTCCCGTGGCCGTCCGGCGAGCCCGTGCGGCCCCGCGCCCGTCCGCGTCGGTTTCCCGTTGCCACACCCCGGAGTCCGCGCCCCAAGCGCGAGGAGAACCCGGGTGTTCACCGGCATCATCGAAGAGCTCGGCGAGGTCGTGTCGATCGAGGAGATCGGCGACTCCTCGCGAATCCGCCTGCGCGGTCCGGTGGTCTGTCAGGACGCGCGCCACGGCGACTCCATCGCGGTCAACGGCGTCTGCCTGACCGTCGTCGACACCCCCTCCGAACTGGCCGCCGGAACCGGTGAGTTCACCGCCGACGTGATGGCCGAGACCCTCCACCGTTCCAGCCTGGGCGAGTTGAAGCCCGGCTCGCCGGTCAACCTGGAGCGCGCCATGGCGCTCGGCGCCCGGCTCGGCGGACACCTGGTGCAGGGTCATGTCGACGCCACCGGGCGGCTGTTGAGCCGCGAGCCGGGGGAGCGCGACGCCGCCGGGAACCTCCGCTGGGAGGTGCTGCGCTTCTCGCTGCCGCAGTCCGTCACCCGCTACCTGGTGGAGAAGGGCTCGATCACCGTCGACGGCGTCAGCCTCACCGTGGTCGAGGCCGCCCGCGACAGCTTCACCGTCAGCCTCATCCCGGCGACCCTCGCGCTGACCACGCTCGGCGCCAAGTCCCCCGGCGAGAGCGTCAACCTGGAGGTCGACGTCCTCGCCAAGTACGTGGAGCGGCTGCTGGAGTCCCGCACGCTGCCCCCGACGAGCCCCGCCGGGGAGGACCGGTGAACTGGCTCAACACGGACGCCTTCACGGTGTTCGGCCAGCACGTGAAGTGGTCGGACATGATCGGCAACCTGTTCGGCATGGCCGGCCTCGCGCTCGGCTGGCGCCGGTCGGTCTGGAGCTGGCCGGTCCAACTGCTCTCCGGCCTGGTCCTGATCACCGCCTACCTGGCCGGCAACGTGCCCGGCATGGTGGGCAAGCAGCTGATCGTCGTCGCCACCGCCGCCTGGGGCTGGAACCAGTGGCGGCGCGGACGCCGGGGCGCCGACGGGATCGCCGTCCGCTTCGCCACCTGGCCCGAACGGGCCGCGCTCGCCGCCGGGACCGCGGCCGGCACCGCCCTGCTCGCCTGGGCCTTCCTGACCGTCCCCGCGCTCGGCTCCTGGAGCCCCTGGGCGGACGCCTACATCTTCGTCGGCACCCTGGCGGCCATGATCGCCCAGGCCCGCGGCTGGGTGGAGTTCTGGTTCGCCTGGATCGCCGTCGACATGGTCGGCGTGCCGCTCGCCTTCAACACCGGCTACACCTTCTCCGGCCTCACCTACTCCGTCTACTTCGTCCTGGTCCTGCTCGGGCTGCGCTCGTGGTGGCTGAACACCCGTGCGCCGCGCCCCACGTCCACCACCGTCCCGCAGGGAGCTACGGCATGACCGAGAACCAGCAGAGCGACGAGCTCGTCCTCGACCCGGTCGAGCGGGCCGTCGCCGACATCGCGCTCGGCCGCGCGGTGATCGTCGTCGACGACGAGGACCGCGAGAACGAGGGCGACATCGTCTTCGCGGCCAGTGCCGCGACCCCCGAACTGATGGCCTTCACCATCCGCTACAGCTCCGGCGTGATCTGCGCCCCGATGACCGGCGCCGAGCTGGACCGCCTCAAGCTCCCCCCGATGACCCAGGTCAACGAGGACCGCAAGGGCACCGCCTACACCGTCTCGGTGGACGCCCGCGAGGGCGTCGACACCGGCATCTCGGCCGCCGACCGGGCCCGCACCGTGCGCCTGCTCGCCTCGCCCGGCACCGGGCCGGGCGACCTCGCCCGCCCCGGGCACGTCTTCCCGCTGCGCGCCGTCGAGGGCGGCGTGCTGGTGCGCCCCGGCCACACCGAGGCCGCCGTCGACCTGGCCCGGCTCGCCGGACTCGCCCCGGCCGGCGCGATCGCCGAGGTGGTCAACGACGACGGCACCATGGCGCGGCTGCCCGAACTGGTCGCCTTCGCCCGCACCCACAACCTGGCGATCATCTCCATCGCCGACCTCATCGCCTACCGCCGCCGCACCGAACTCCACGTCGACCGGGCCGCCGTCACCGCGCTGCCCACCGCCCACGGCGAGTTCACCGCCGTCGGCTACCGCGGCACCCTCGACGGCGTCGAGCACATCGCGCTGGTCGCCGGCGGACTGGACGCCGAGGGCCGGCTGCCGGACGGCGAGGACGTGCTGGTCCGGGTCCACTCCGAGTGCCTGACCGGCGACGTGCTCGGCTCGCTGCGCTGCGACTGCGGCCCGCAGCTGCAGGCCTCGCTGCGCCGGGTCGCCGAGGCCGGCCGGGGCGTGGTGCTCTACCTGCGCGGCCACGAGGGCCGGGGCATCGGCCTGGCGCACAAGCTGCGCGCCTACGAGCTCCAGGAGCAGGGCCGCGACACCGTCGACGCCAACCTCGACCTCGGCCTGCCCGCCGACGCCCGCGACTACAGCATCGGCGCCCAGATGCTCTGCGACCTCGGCGTGCGCTCGCTCACCCTGCTGACCAACAACCCGCAGAAGCTCACCGCGCTCACCGAACACGGGCTGAAGGTCAAGGGCCGCGAGCCGGTCGAGATCCCGGCGGGCGAGCACAACGCGCGCTACCTGCGCACCAAGCGCGACCGGATGGGTCACGACCTGCCCGGCCTCGGCGACTGAGCACGACCCGAACACCCGAACACCCGAACACCGTCCGTCCGAACCACCGAAAGGCACCCGCACATGAGCGGCCACGGAGCCCCCGAGCTGACCATCGACAACGCCGCCGGCCTCAAGGTCGCCGTGATCGCCGCCCAGTGGCACGAGCAGGTGATGAACGGCCTGCTCGACGGCGCCCACCGCGCCCTCAAGGAACTGGGCGTCGCCGAGCCGACCGTCCTGCGCGTCCCCGGCACCTTCGAGCTGCCGGTCGCCGCCAAGCGCCTCGCCGAGCGCGGCTACGACGCCGTGATCGCCCTCGGCGTGGTGATCCGCGGCGGCACCCCGCACTTCGACTACGTCTGCCAGGCCGCCACCGCCGGCCTCACCCAGGTCGCCGTGGACACCGGCGTCCCGGTCGGCTTCGGCGTGCTGACCTGCGACAACGAGGAGCAGGCACTGGACCGCGCGGGCCTGCCGGGCTCCGCCGAGGACAAGGGCCACGAGGCGGTCACCGCGGCCGTCGCCACCGCCGCGGCGCTGCGCGCGCTCTGAGCGGCCGGCCGGGCCCGCGTCCCGGACCGTGGACGTCCACCGGACTGTCCACGGTCCGGAACCGTTTACCGTCCGTCCGTCCGCACGCCGTAAGGTGAGTCCCATCATGGCTTCGAAGACATTCGAGGAGCTCTTCTCCGAGCTCCAGCAGAAGGCCGCCACCGGCGACCCCTCGTCCTCCCGCACCGCGCAGCTCGTCCAGCAGGGCGTCCATGCGATCGGCAAGAAGGTCGTCGAGGAGGCCGCGGAGGTCTGGATGGCCGCCGAGTTCCAGTCCGACGAGCAGACCGCCGAGGAGATCTCCCAGCTCCTCTACCACCTTCAGGTGATGATGGTCGCCCGCGGACTGACCCTCGACGACGTCTACAAGTACCTCTAGGCCCCGGCCCGGAACCCCCCTCCACCCCCACCGAACAGGTAAGGAACTGACCTCCATGCTGCGCATCGCCGTCCCCAACAAGGGTTCGCTCTCGGGTCCTGCGGCGGAGATGCTCCATGAGGCCGGCTACCGGCAGCGCAAGGACGCCAAGGAGCTGGTCCTGGTCGACCCGGGGAACCAGGTCGAGTTCTTCTTCCTGCGCCCGCGCGACATCGCGGTGTACGTCGGCTCCGGCCGCCTCGACGTCGGCATCACCGGCCGTGACCTGCTGCTGGACTCGCACTCCAACGCCGAGGAGGTGCTCGCGCTCGGCTTCGCCGGCTCGACCTTCCGCTTCGCCCGCCCGGTCGGCGTGGACGTCGAGGACGTCAAGGGCCTGGAGGGCCTGCGGATCGCCACCTCCTACACCGGCCTGGTCGAGCAGCACCTCGCCGACCACGGGGTGAAGGCCACCGTCACCAAGCTGGACGGCGCGGTGGAGACCGCGGTGCAGCTGGGCGTCGCCGACGTGATCGCCGACGTGGTGGAGACCGGCACCAGCCTGCGCAACGCCGGCCTGGAGGTCTTCGGCGAGCCGATCCTGATCTCCGACGCCGTGGTGATCCGGCCCAAGGGCGCGGGCGAGGACCCGGCCGTCGAGCAGTTCCTGCGCCGGCTGCAGGGCGTGCTGGTGGCCCGCCGCTACGTGCTGATGGACTACGACATCCGCGCCGAGAACGTCGCCGCCGCCGTGGCGCTGACCCCCGGCCTGGAGTCGCCGACCGTCTCCCCGCTGCACACCGCGGGCTGGGTGGCGGTCCGCTCGATGGTGCTCCGCAAGGAGGCCCAGCAGATCATGGACGACCTGTGGGGCATCGGCGCCCGGGCCATCCTGGTGACCAACATCCACGCCTGCCGCCTCTGACCGGCTCGCGGGCATAAGCACCGGTTGAATGGGGGTGGGGCCGCCGTCGGGCGCCCCACCCCTTCCGTCACCACCCGAACCAGCACCCCGGAGCCCCCTCGTGTCCACCCCCGCCGAGTTCCCCGTCACCTGGGCCCCGCGCCGCACCCGCGCCGTGCTGCTGCCGGTCTGCGCGCTGCTGGTGGTGCTGTTCGCGGTGCTGGCCGTCGCCCTCCCGGCGAACTGGCAGCTCAACGACCGGATCATGATGGCGGTCAGCGGCGTGCTGTTCGCCGGCGTCGGCCTGATGCTGGCCCGGCCGCGGGTCAGCGCCGACGCCGAGGGCATCACCGTGGTCAACTTCGTCCGCAGCCGCCGGCTGGCCTGGGCCGAGGTCATCGGCGTGAACTTCCGCCAGGGCGACCCGTGGGCCACCCTCGACCTCGCCGACGGCACCTCGCTGGCCGCCGTCGGCATCCAGTCCGGGGTGGGCAAGGCCCAGGCCATCGCCGACGCCCGCGCCCTGCGCGACCTGGTCGCCCGGAACAGCGGCTGAGCGAGGCGCGGCGGCCGTGCCCCGTCCGGCGCGAGCGTGCCCGGTACCGCGCTCCGGGCGGGTCCGAACGCGGATCCGACGGTCGCACGGGTATGGTCTACGCTGGTAAAAGCGGGGCAAAGGCATTGCCCTGCCCGAAATCGACCTGAGGAGTGACACTCCCCGTCCATGGACGATCCGTCCGGTAGTACCTGCGCCGCCCTCCTTCCGACCCCCGGAAGGCAGGCGGCACTGTGATCACCGCCTGGCTGCTGCTGTTCGCGGCCCTCCTGCTCATCCTCGCCAACGGCCTCTTCGTGGCCGCCGAGTTCGCCTTCGTGACCGTGGAGCGCGGCGCCGTCGAGCGCGCCGCCGAGGCCGGGGACGCCAAGTCCGGCCGGGTCTCCCGGGCCCTGCGGCACCTCTCCTTCGAGCTCTCCGGTGCCCAGCTCGGCATCACCGTCACCTCGCTGGTGGTCGGCATGCTCGCCGAGCCCGCCCTGTCGACCCTGCTGAAGCCGGTGTTCACCGGCATCGGCCTGCCCGCCGGCGCCGCCCGCGGCGCCGCCGTGGTGATCGGCATGCTGCTCGCCACCGTCGTCCAGATGGTGATCGGCGAGCTCGTCCCGAAGAACTGGGCGATCTCCCACCCGCTCCAGGTGGCCCGCGCGGTCGCCGCCCCGCACATGGCGTTCTCCCGGGTCTGCCGCCCGCTGATCAGCGTGCTGAACGGCTCCGCCGACCGCACCGTGCGGGCCTTCGGCATCGAGCCGCAGGAGGAGCTGGGCCACGCCCGCACCCCCGCCGAGCTGGTCTCGCTCGCCCGGCACTCCGCCAAGGCGGGCGCGATAGACGAGGAGTCGGCCACCCTGTTCGTGCGCACCCTCGGCCTCGGCGACCTCACCGCGGAGTCCGTGATGACCCCGCGCGTCGACGTCTCCGCGCTCCAGCGCGACGCCAGCGCCGCCGACGTCCTCAACCTCACCCGGGCCACCGGCCTGTCCCGCTTCCCGGTCTACACCGACAGCCTGGACGAGGTCACCGGCACCGTCACGCTCAAGGACGCGCTCGCCGTGCCCGCCGAGCGGCGCGGCTCGGTGCGGGTCGCCGACCTCTCCGTCCCGCCGCTGCTGGTGCCCGAGACGCTCCCCGCCGAGCGGCTGCTCGACCAGCTGCGCCGCCTCCAGCCGATGGCCATCGTGGTCGACGAGTACGGCGGCACCGCCGGCGTGGTCACCGTCGAGGACATCGTCGAGGAGATCGTCGGCGCGGTGCAGGACGAGCACGACCCCGCCGACACCCCCGAACTGCTGCCGCTGGCGCCGGTCGAGGGGCAGCCCGTCTGGGCGGCCGACGGCCGCGCCCGGCTCGACCAGCTGGAGGCCATCGGCCTGCACGCCCCGGAGGGCCCGTACGAGACGCTGGCCGGCCTGGTCGCCGACCTGCTCGGCAAGCTCCCCGACCCCGGTGAGCAGACCGAACTGCCCGGCTGGCGGTTCACCGTCGAGGCCGTGGACCGCCACCGGACCAGCCGGGTCCGGGTGGAACGCACCGCCGACCACCACCACTTCCTGGGCGACGACGAGGACGGGACCCGATGACCGCGCTCCAACTGGCCGTCGCCCTCCTGCTGCTGCTCGGCAACGCCTTCTTCGTCGGCGCCGAGTTCGCCGTCGTCTCGGTCCGCCGCAGCCAGATCGAACCGCTCGCCGAGGCGGGCAACAAGCGCGCCCGCACCGTGCTGCACGCGCTGTCCAACGTCTCCGCGATGCTCGCCGCCGCCCAGCTCGGCATCACCGTCTGCTCGCTGGGCCTGGGCGCGCTCGCCGAGCCGACCATCGCCCACCTGCTGGAGGGCCCGTTCCACGCGATGGGCATCCCCGCCGGCCTGCAGCACCCGCTGGCGTACGGCATCTCGCTGGCCGTGGTGGTCTACCTGCACATGGTGATGGGCGAGATGGTGCCGAAGAACATGGCGCTGGCCGGCCCCGAGAAGGCCGCGCTCTGGCTCGGCCCGCCGCTGGACCGGCTCGCCCGCTGGCTGGCCCCGGTGATCGCCTTCCTCAACTCCTTCGCCAACGGCGTGCTCAAGCTGTTCAAGGTGGAGAGCAAGGACGAGGTGGAGTCGGTGTTCACCACCGAGCAGCTGATGTACCTGCTCGCCGACTCGCGGGACGCCGGACTGCTGGAGAAGGACCGCCAGGAGCGCCTGGAGGACGCCCTGGAGCTGGGCCGCCGCCCGCTCACCGACGTCCTGCTCACCCCCGAGCAGCTGGTCACCGTGGACACCAAGGTGACCGCCGCCCAGATCGAGGAGCTGGCGCTGCGCACCGGCTTCTCGCGCTTCCCGGTCACCGACGGCGACCCGGCCGGCCACGGCTACCTCGGGTACCTGCACCTCAAGGACATCCTCGACGTCGAGGACCCGACGGTGCCGGTCCCGGCCCGCCTGTGGCGGCCGATCACCGTGCTGCGCGGCACCCTGCCGCTGGACGACGCGCTGGGCGCGATGCGCCGGGCCGCCTGCCACCTCGCGGCCGTCCTCGACCAGGACGGGCGCACCCTCGGCGTGGTGATGCTGGAGGACGTGCTGGAGGAGCTGGTCGGCGAGGTGTACGACCCCGACCACCGCTCGGCCGCGTAGGACCACGTCCTGGTTCCCGAAGCCGCTCCGCTACGGGCGATTCCGCTCTGAGCGTGCCGCCGTTCCCATGCCGGCCACCCGTTGTGCAGGGTGGTCGGCATGAGACTTCTCCTGCTGGGTGGTACGGAGTTCGTGGGGCGGGCCGTCGCCGAGGCGGCGCTGGAGCGGGGATGGGAGGTGACGGTCTTCCACCGGGGGACGCACGCCGCGCCGCCCGGGACGCGGGTCCTGCACGGGGACCGCACGGCCGGGGGCGGGCTCGCCGCCCTGGCCGAGGGGGAGTGGGACGCGGTGGTGGACACCTGGTCGGCCGCCCCGTCGGCGGTGCGCGACAGCGCCCGCCTGCTGGCCGGCCGGGCCGGGCGCTACGCCTACGTGTCCAGCCGGTCGGTGTACGCCTACCCGACGCCGGCCGGCGCCGACGAGAGCGCCCCGGTGGTGGACGGCTCGCCGGACGACGGCGAGGTGCCCTACGCCGAGTCCAAGCGCGGCGGGGAACTGGCGGCGCTGGAGGCCTTCGGTGACCGGGCGCTGCTGATCCGTGCCGGGCTGATCGTCGGACCGTACGAGAACATCGGCCGGCTGCCCTGGTGGCTGAACCGGATCGCCCGCGGCGGCCCGGTGCTCGCCCCCGGCCCGCGCGGCCTCGGCCTCCAGTTCATCGACGTCCGCGACCTCGCCGGCTGGACCCTGGACGCCCTCGCGGCCGGCCTCGGCGGCCCCTACGACCTGGTCGGCCCGCGCGGGCACAGCACCACCGGCGAACTGCTGGAGGCCTGCGCGGCGGTCACCGGTGCGGACGCCGAGCTGCGCTGGACGGCCCCGGAGGCGGTCGCCGCGGCCGGGATCGAGCCGTGGACGGAGCTGCCGTTCTGGGTCCCGCCGGGCGAGCTGTACGACACCGTGCACGGCGCGGACGTGAGCAGGGCGCTCGCCGCCGGGCTGCGCTGCCGGCCGGCGGCCGAGACGGTCGCCGACACCTGGGCGTGGCTGCGCTCGATCGGCGGCGTCGCCCCGCAGCGCCCGGACCGGCCGGCGGTCGGCCTGGCCCCGGAGAAGGAGGCCGGGGTGCTGGCCGGCTGACGCCGCACCCCGCCCGCCGGTGGCCGGGGCCGGGGCTACGCGCTCCGGCCCCGGCCGTCGATCAGCTCGCCGTAGGCCTGCACCAGGTCCGGCAGCCGCAGCGTGGCGAGGTCCTCCCGGCCGGGCGGCTCGCGCAGCAGGGTGAGCCGCAGGTCCCGGTAGGCGCAGGACTTCTCGTACAGGGTGCGGATGAACCGCCCGTTGCCGAGCTCGTCGATCCAGCCCTCGCGCACCACGTGGGTGCAGATCGAGGCCAGCTCCTCGGCGGCGTCCTCGTCCCAGCCGTCGCCGTCCTGCCCGGCGAGCGCGGCGCCGATCGCGGTCAGCTCGCCGGGGCGGTAGCTGGGGAAGTCGACCCGGGTGGTGAAGCGGGAGTTCAGACCGGGGTTGGTGGCCAGCAGCCGGTTCATGCCCTCGGGGTAGCCGGCCAGGATCACCACCAGCCGGTCCCGGTTGTCCTCGGCACGCTTGAGCAGGACCTGGAGCGCCTCGTCGCCGTACGCGTCGCCCTTGCTGTAGCCGGAGTTGGAGAGGCTGTAGGCCTCGTCGATGAAGAGCACGCCGTCCAGCGCGGAGTCGATCAGCTCGTTCGCCTTGACGGCCGTCTGACCGAGGAACTCGCCGACCAGGTCCGCCCGTTGGGCCTCGACCAGATGGTCGCCGGAGAGCAGGCCGAGGGCGTGGAAGACCCGGCCCAGGATCCGTGCCACGGTGGTCTTGCCGGTGCCGGAGGGGCCGGAGAAGACGAAGTGGCGCTTGGGCGGCTGGACCGGCAGGCCCTGTTCGGCGCGCAGCCGGGCCATCCGCAGCTGGGCGGAGAGCGCCCGCACCTGCCGCTTGACCGGCTCCAGGCCGACCATCCGGGAGAGTTCGGCCAGCGCGGCGTCCAACTCGGCCTGGTCGCCCTCGCGTTCGAGCGCCGGGGAGGTGCTGGTGAGGCGGGGAAGGGCGGCCGGGCCGCGCGCCGGCGCGGGCGCGGCGGGGGAGACGGCGGCGGGCTGCGGCGCGGTGGAGCCGGAGCGTCCGCCGGCGGCCAGCGGGGGCGGTGCGCCGCTCGGGCCGGACCTGTTGTCGGTGCCCGCGCCCGGACCGGCGGCGGTCGGCACCACCGGGGAGCGGCCGACGTCCGGCTCCGGCGCGTCCGCCCCGTCCGGCAGGGGCTCGTCCGGGAACGGCGCGTCCGGGAACGGCGCGTCCGGCAGGGACCCGTCGGCGAACGGGGCGTCGGCGAACGGGGCATCGGCGAACGGGAGGTCCGTGAAC
Source organism: Kitasatospora sp. NPDC059462 (assembly GCF_042749955.1). Taxonomy (NCBI): domain Bacteria; kingdom Bacillati; phylum Actinomycetota; class Actinomycetes; order Kitasatosporales; family Streptomycetaceae; genus Kitasatospora; species Kitasatospora sp. NPDC059462. Next base: position 78,465 of record NZ_JBHYUU010000006.1, read on the forward strand.
GGACCGTCCGTGAACGGCGCTCCGGTGAGCGCGTCGTCGGTGAGCGGCCCGTCGAGCACCGGGCCGCCGAAGGGGTCCGGGCCTCCGGGGGCCCCGGGCGGGTCGAAGTCCGGCGGGTCCAGCAGCGCGGCGTCCAGCGCGTCCTCCTCCGGCCCGCCCGCCCGTCCGGCCTCCCGGCCCCCGCCGAGCGCGTCCAGCAGGGTGTCGGCGACGGCGTCCTCGGCGGCGATCGCCGCGAGCCGGGCCGCGGTGTCCATGAACGACGGATCGGCACGGTGCACCGCCCGGTAGAGGGGTAACGCGGCCGCGCTGCGCCCGGCGCCCTCGTAGGCGCGGCCCAGCCAGTAGCGCAGCTCCTTGCGCTGCGGCTGCTCGGAACGGCAGCGGGCGAGCGAGGCGGCGAGCGGGGCCTGCGCCTGGGCGCACATGTCCAGCCGGACCCGCGCCATGCCGGCGAAGAGCCCGGCCTCGATGCCGAGCAGCGCGTCGTCGAGCAGCCGGTCGGTGTCCCGGATCAGCTGTTCCCAGTCCTTGAGCAGATAGGAGCGGCAGGCGTGCAGGAAGCGGGCCGACGGGTCCTCGGCGGGGGTCGGGCACTGCTCCAGCGCCTGGTCCAGCTCGGCGAGGTGACGGCCGTCCAGCCAGTGCGAGGCGTGGGCGAGGGCCAGGTCGCGGGGGGTCTCCAGCACCGGCTGCACCCACCAGCCGAGCCAGTACCAGGAGCTGAGCGGCCGGGCGTGGCGCCGGCGCTGCTCGCCGAAGCGCTTGCGGTGGCGGTGCATGGCGAGCAGCGCGCCGGAGGTGTCGCTGCGCAGCGCGTGCAGGCCGAGCCAGGCGTCGGCCATGCCGGGGTCGAGCCGCACGGCGGCCCGGAACTCCTCCTCGGCGCGGCTGTACGCGCCGGCCGTGTAGGCGTCCATGGCACGCAGCCAGGCGCGGTCGGCGAGCCGGTTCGGTGCCGGGCCGCCCGCGTTGTTGCTCTGGGAACTCTCGTTCGTCACTCAACGCCCCCCGCGGTGTGGCTCGGGGCCCGGCCGGTGCGGTGGTGGGCGGGACCCCGCCGGTGGTCGTCTGCCCCCGGGGCGCAGATGCGCCTGCGAGGAATCGTACCGGCGCCGGGCTGATCCGGAAGGGTGCCGCACGATGTCAAAAGCGATCGGGCGGGCGGGCGTTGACGGATGGCCGGATCCGGGGCGGGATGGTCGGACGATATCCCCGGCTCACGGGGGAACAAGCCGGGGATACCGGGTCCGAGGTCGCGGAATCCAGGAATCCGGCAACGAGTGAGAACCTATTTCCTGGTGATCCCGCAGGTCAAGGTGATTGTTGAAGGTTCACCGACGGTGCTCGGCGCGATCCGCCCGGTCACCCCGTCGACCACCGTGCCGGCGTGCGGACGGCTCGGGTCGGCGGCGAAATGCGCCGATTCGGCGACCGCCCAGCCGGCCCAGAACTCCGCCAGCTCCGGGCCGTCCCGCTGTTCGCCGCGCCGCCGGGCCGCCGCCGCGTCCAGGTCCATCCACACCAGCCGGCTGAGCCACGGCCGCACCGCGCGCCGCCCGGCGCCCACCCCCTCGACCAGGACCACCGGTGCGGACAGCACCTCGGCCGTGCCGGCGAACCGGCGCAGCGTCCAGTCGTACACCCGGTACCGCGCGTCCCGGCCCGCCGCCAGCGGCTCCAGCACCTGCGCGCGCAGTCGGCCGGTCCAGTCGAACGGCTCGGCGTGCGTCGCCAGGTCGTCCAGGTGCACCACCGGGGCGCCGCCCAGCGCGGCCGACAGCCGGCCGGTGAAGGTGGTCTTGCCCGAGCCCGCGTGCCCGTCCACGGCGACCAGCCGCACCGGACCGCAGGACGGCGGCAGCGCCCGCAGCTCGGCGGCGAGCGCTTCGAGAGCGGCGCTCGTGCCGGCAGCGCTGCTTGAACCGGGAGCACCGCTCGCACCAGGAGCGCCGCTCGGATCAAGAACACCGCACGCACCGGGAGCACCGCTCGCGCCGGGAGCAGCGCGTCCGCCGGACGCGGCAGCGGTGCGGGGCCCCACTACCGGGGCGGCGGAAGTCTTGGAAGCAGCCACAACGTCAACCCTACGGGGGCCGGTGCGCCGGTACGGACAGTGATCCGGTGCAGGTCGTGACGCCGGCGCCGCGATCGGGCATACTCGCATCGCCGAGCATGTGAACGGCCGTTCACCGTGATCCGGTGCCGGCCGGGCCGAGCTGCCACACCCCGCGCGGGCCCGACCACTCCTCGGGGCCCGGCGCACGACCGAGGAGGCGACCAGCCACCATGACCACCTCCCCCGCGAAGGCCGTCGACCGCCAGCTGCCCAGCGAGGAGGCCCGTGAGCTCCTCGCCCTCACCCGGGACCTCGTCCAGCGCGAGCTGCTGCCGCGCGCCGCGGAGGACGAGGCCGCAGGCCGGTTCCCGCGCGAGGTCTTCGGCACGCTCGGCGAGGCCGGACTGCTCTCGCTCCCCTACGAGGAGCGCCACGGCGGCGGCGACCAGCCCTACGAGGTCTACCTCCAGGTCCTGGAGGAGCTGGCGTCCGGCTGGCTGGCCATCGGCCTCGGCGTCAGCGTGCACACCCTCTCCTGCCACGCGCTCGCCACCTTCGGCACCGACGAGCAGCGCGACCGCTGGCTGCCCGGCATGCTCTCCGGCGAGCAGCTCGGCGCCTACTGCCTCTCCGAGCCGCAGTCCGGCTCCGACGCCGCCGCCCTGCGCACCCGCGCCGAGCTGGACGGCGAGGACTACGTGGTCAACGGCACCAAGGCCTGGATCACCCACGGCGGCCGGGCCGACTTCTACAGCGCCCTGGTGCGCACCGGCGAGGAGGGCTCGCGCGGCATCAGCTGCCTGCTGGTGCCCGGCGACCAGGAGGGCCTCTCGGCCGCCCCGCCGGAGCAGAAGATGGGCATGAAGTCCTCGCCGACCGCCCAGCTGCACTTCGACGGCGCCAGGGTCCCCCGCGAGCGGCTGATCGGCACCGAGGGCCAGGGCTTCCAGATCGCGCTCGGCGCGCTGGACTCCGGCCGGCTCGGCATCGCCGCCTGCGCGATCGGCGTCGCCCGGGCCGCGCTCGACCTCGCCGTCGAGTACGCCGGCACCCGCCGGCAGTTCGGCCGGCCGATCGCCGACTTCCAGGGCCTGTCCTTCATGCTCGCCGACATGGCCACCCAGATCGAGGCCGGCCGCGCGCTCTACCTGGCCGCCGCCCGCCGCCGCGACGCCGGCCTGGCGTTCTCCAAGGAGGCGGCGATGGCCAAGCTGTTCTGCACCGACGCCGCGATGCGGGTGACCACCGACGCCGTCCAGGTGCTCGGCGGCTACGGCTACACCCAGGACTTCCCGGCCGAGCGCTTCATGCGCGAGGCCAAGGTGCTGCAGATCGTCGAGGGCACCAACCAGATCCAGCGCCTGGTGATCGGCCGCCACCTCACGAAGTCCTGACCCCCCGACCGGCCGCTCCCGCCCCGCCCGCCGCGCGCGGGTGCCGGGCGGGGCGGCCCGCGAACGGCCTCCGGGCGCCGCTCCAGGGTGCGGAGCGACGCCCGGAGGCCGTTGTCGTCGGACTGCGCCGGACTGCGTCCGGACTTTCGTCGAACCGTTCGTCGAACCGTCAGAGGCCGCGCGGCGTGCGGGGGTTCAGCGCCGCGAGAACCGGCTCCGCTGCTCGGGGATGGCCGGCGCGGGCACCGAGCGGACCGGGCGGTGGACCAGCGCGTGCGAGAACGGCTGGGTGCGCCAGTCGTGCTCGCCCGGCAGCGCCGGCAGCGCGTCCAGCGCGCCGGACCCGGCGTCCTCGGCGCTCTCCACCTCGGCCAGGTCGTCCGTCGGCGTGCCCGAACCGGGGCAGAGCGCGGGCGAGAAGGGGTGCCAGGGCCGCGGCAGGACGGCGTGCTGCGGGAGCCGCTCCTCGTCGCCCACCAGGGCGATCGGGCGCCGGCACGAAGGGCAGTGCACCCGGACGATCTCCCAGGTGTCCGCCTCGCCCGGATCCACCCCCGGCAGGGTCTCGTCGGGGACCGCGAGGTCCTCGCGGTCGGTCATATCGTGGGCGTCGTCCGCGCCCGTCGGGCGCTGGTCGGTAACGCGCATGGTGATCCCCCTCGGATCGGGCCCGGCGTGGTCGCCCGGGGCCACAACCAGCACTTCCCGCCGAAACGGACTCATAACCCTGCGGTTCGGCGCACTGTGATGCACCGGGTGTGTCCTTCGCCACATTCGTCCGGCATGTGCCCGCGCGGCACCCCGGGGCGCGCCTGGTGGCAGCGCGCGCCCCCGCGCCGTGATCCACGCGCCCCCGAGGGGGTAGGTTTGCGCCTTGTGGAGGATCTCGACCAACGCATCGTCCAGCTGCTCCTCCAGGACGGCCGGATGAGCTACACGGACCTGGGCAAGGCCACCGGCCTGTCCACCTCGGCGGTTCACCAGCGGGTGCGCCGGCTGGAACAGCGCGGGGTGATCCGCGGGTACACCGCGATCGTCGACCCGGACGCCGTCGACCTGGCGCTGACCGCCTTCATCTCGGTCAAACCCTTCGACCCCAGCGCCCCGGACGACACGCCGGAGCGGCTGGCCGACCTGCCCGAGATCGAGGCCTGCCACAGCGTCGCCGGCGACGAGAACTACATCCTCAAGGTCCGCGTCGGCGCCCCCGGCGACCTGGAGGACCTGCTGGCCCGCATCCGCAGCGCCGCCGGCGTGTCCACCCGCACCACCGTCGTGCTGTCCACCCCCTACGAGGCGCGCCCCCCGAAGCTCTGACCAGCGCGTGCGGGGGTGCAGACTAGGCCGCATGACCGAACGCACCTTCCGGACCGTCCTGCTGCGCGGCGGCGCCGTCTACAGCCCCGCCGACCCCTTCGCCACCGCCATGCTCGTCGAGGGCGAGCACGTCGCCTGGGTCGGCAGCGACGGCGCCGCCGAGGCGTACGCGCGGACCGCCGACGAGATCGTCGAACTGGACGGCGCCCTGGTCACCCCCGCCTTCGTCGACGCCCACGTCCACGCCACCTCCGCCGGGCTCGCGCTCACCGGCCTCGACCTCACCGGCACCCCCTCGCTGGCCGCCGCCCTCGCCGCCCTCACCGACTTCGTCGCCGCCGAGGAGCAGCCCGGCGGCGTGCTGATCGGCCACGGCTGGGACGAGACCGGCTGGCCGGAGGGCCGCCCGCCCACCCTCGCCGAGCTGGACGCCGCCGCCGGTGGCGCCGCCGTCTACCTCTCCCGCACCGACGTGCACTCCGGCCTCGCCACCAGCGCCCTGCGCGCGCTGACCGACGGCCTCGCCGAGCAGTCCGGCTTCCACCCCGACGGCCCGCTCACCCGCGACGCCCACCACGCCGTGCGGCTGACCGCGCTCGCCCGCCTCACCCCCGGCCAGCGGCACGCCGCCCAGCGCGCCACGCTGGCCCGCGCCGCCGAACTCGGCATCGGCGCGCTGCACGAGTGCGCCGGCCCCGGGATCTCCTCCGAGGAGGACCTCACCGCCCTGCTGGAGCTGGCCGCCGAGGGCACGGGCCCCGAGGTGTTCGGCTACTGGGGCGAGCTGAGCGAGCGCGGCGGCGTCGAGACCGCCCGCCGGCTCGGCGCCGTCGGCGCCGGCGGCGACCTCTTCGTCGACGGCGCGCTCGGCTCGCACACCGCCTGCCTGCGCCACGACTACAGCGACGCCCCGCACACCGGCGCCGCCTACCTGACCGCCGCCCAGGTCGCCGACCACGTCGCCGCGTGCACCGAGGCCGGCCTCCAGGCCGGGTTCCACGCCATCGGCGACGCCGCGGTCGCCGCCGTCGTCGAGGGCGTGCGGGCCGCCGGCGACCGGGTCGGCGCCGACCGGGTCCGGGCGCTGCGCCACCGGGTCGAGCACGCCGAGGCGCTGGACGACGAGACCGTCGCCGCCTTCGCCGCCCTGGGCCTGACCGCCTCCGTGCAGCCCGCCTTCGACGCCGCCTGGGGCGGCGAGGACGGCATGTACGTCCAGCGCCTGGGCGCCGAGCGGGCCGCCGCGCTCAACCCGTTCGCCGCGCTGCTGCGCTCCGGCGTCCCGCTGGCCTTCGGCTCGGACGCCCCGGTCACCCCGCTCGACCCCTGGGGCACCGTGCGGGCCGCCGCCTTCCACCGCACCCCCGCGCACCGGATCTCCGTGCGGGCCGCGTTCACCGCCCACACCCGCGGCGGCTGGCGCGCGATCGGCCGCGACCAGGACGGCGTGCTCGTGCCCGGCGCGGTCGCCAGCTTCGCGATCTGGGCCGCCGGCGACCTGGTCGTCCAGGCCCCCGACGACCGGGTGGCCGGCTGGTCGACCGACCCGCGCTCCGGCACCCCGGGCCTGCCCGACCTCACCCCCGGCGAGCCGCTGCCGGTCTGCCTGCGCACCGTGGTCCGCGGCCGCACCGTGCACCTGGCGGCCGCCGGGTAACGCGCGCCGGTACGGCGGGGGGGCGGCCGGTGACGCGACCGGCCGCCCCCCGCCCCGCACCGGTACGACCCTCAGCTCACGGCCGGGTGTCGTTCCGGGGTACCTTCTTCGGACAGCGTCCGAACAGCCGTCCCCGTTCCCCTGCGGGGCGGCGGCGAGAGAGATGGTGCGACGGTGGCCATGCCCGTCACCCAGGAGCGGTCCGGGACCGCACCCGAGTCCCCCGACGAGGCACCGGGCCCGGGCCGCGGCGCCCGCGCCCTCGCCAGGATCCGGGCCGGCCTTCCCCGCACGGGCCTGGCCGCGCTGGCCGGACTGCTGCTCGCGCTGGCCTTCCCGCCCTTCGACCTCTGGCCGCTGTCGGTCCTCGGCGTCGCCGCGCTCTCCCTGCTCACCCGGGGCCGCACGGCGCGGCAGGCCGCCTGGACCGGCTTCGCCTTCGGCCTGCCGTTCTTCCTGATGCTGCTGAGCTGGCTGCGGGTGGTCGGCTGGGACGCCACCATCGGCCTGTCGGTCGTCGAGGCGCTGTTCCTGGCCGCTCTCGGCTCCGGCCTCGCCGTCACCTCCCGGCTGCCCGCCTGGCCGCTGTGGGGCGCCTGCCTGTGGATCACCCAGGAGTGGGCCCGCGACCGGCTGCCGCTCGGCGGCTTCCCCTGGGGCCGGCTGGCCTTCGCCAACACCGCCACCCCGTACACCCCGCTGGCCGCGCTCGGCGGCGCCCCGCTGGTGACCTTCGCGGTCGCCCTCTCCGGCACCCTGCTGGCCTGGGCCGCCCTGCGGGTGGCCGGCCGGGGCGCCGCGCGGCGCCCGGTGCAGGCCGCGGCCGCCGGCCTCGGCGCCGTCGCCGCACTGCTCGCCGGCTACCTGGTCCCGGTGCCCACCGCGCCCGCCGACACCGTCAAGGTCGCCGTCATCCAGGGCAACGTGCCCAACCCCGGCATGGACTTCCTCGGCCGCCCGATGATGGTGCTCAACAACCACGCCGCCGCCACCGAGAAGCTCGCCGCGGACATCAAGGCCGGCCGGGCCGAGAAGCCGGACATCGTGATCTGGCCGGAGAACTCCTCCGACCTCGACCCGTTCAGCGACCCGCTGGCCTACGCGCGGATCGACGAGGCGGTGCGCGCGATCGGCGTGCCCACCCTGGTCGGCACCCTGGTCGACGGACCCGACGAGCAGCACGTGCAGAACGAGGGCATCGTCTGGGACCCGAAGACCGGCCCCGGCGCCTCGTACACCAAGCAGCACCCCGTGCCGTTCGGCGAGTACGTGCCCTTCCGCGACCAGCTGTCCAAGGTCATCACCCGCCTCCAGCGGGTCGCCCGGGACTTCTACCCCGGGGACCACAACGGCGTCATGCAGCTCGGCCCGGCCCGGATCGGCGACGTCATCTGCTTCGAGGTCGCCTACGACGAGATCGTCCGCGACACCGTCGACCAGGGCGCCCGGGTCCTCGTCGTGCAGACCAACAACGCCACCTACGCCAAGACCGGCCAGCCGGAGCAGCAGCTCGCGATGAGCCGGCTGCGCGCCGTCGAGCACGGCCGCGCGGTGCTGATCGCCGCGACCAGCGGCATCAGCGCGGTGATCGCCCCGGACGGCAGCGTCGTCCAGCGCACCGAGGAGCTGACCGCCGCCGAGCTGTCCGCGACCGTCCCGCTGCGCGACGGCACCACCGTCGCCGACCGGGTCGGCGCCGCCCCCGAGTGGACCCTCGCGGTGGCCGGCCTGCTCGCCTGCGCCGGTGGCGTCCTGCTCACCCGCCGGCGGCGCGCCGCCGCGGCCGCCGCCCCCGGTGGAACACCGGCCGCCGGCTGATCGTTGGACCAGGTGGTGCCGTAGCCGGCCCGGACCTCCCGTGCGGCGCGCAGAGCACCGCTTGGAGTGGATTCGTACCGTGACCCAGCAAGCTACCCCCGCCCGTCCGGCGCCGCGCTCGAAGCTGCGGCGGGTGCTGCCGCTGCTGCTGACCGCCTGGCTGGTGCTGGAGATCTGGCTGCTGGTCCAGGTCGGCTCGTGGCTGGGCGGCCTGACCGTGGTGCTGCTGCTGATCGCCGGAGCGGTGATCGGCGGCTCGCTGATCAAGCGGGCCGGCGCGCGGGCGCTGTCGGCCGCCTTCGAGCAGACCCGTGACCCGAAGTCGAAGCAGCCGCAGACCGGCACCAGCCTGACCGTGCTGGCCGGCCTGCTGCTGATCCTGCCGGGGTTCCTCTCGGACGTCCTGGCGCTGACCCTGCTGTTCCCGCCGACCCGCGCGCTGTGGCGGGCGGGCGGGCGCCGGGTGGCCGACAAGGCGCTGCGCTCCACGTCGGGTGTCGGCGCCGATCCGTTCGCGGACGCGATGCGGCTGCAGGAGCAGCTGCGCATCCACCGCCCCGACGGCAAAGTGATCCAGGGCGAGGTGGTCGAGCCGGGCAGCGGTCCGGGGGCCGGGCCGCAGGGGCCGGACACCACCTACCGGCCGCCGATCAACGGCTGACCGTCCGCCTTCCCGGATCTGCCCGGACGTGCCCGGACGCCCCGCGCGTCCGGGCACATCCGTTTCCCGTACGTCCGCTTCCCGTGCGTTCCCGCACGTCCGCTTCCCGTGCGCGGCTCCCGGCGGATCCGGGCCACGCGAAAGGGACCCTGGTGACCAGGGTCCCTTTTCGCGTGCTCCCGCCCGTCGGCGGGAGCGGGGTCAGGCGCTCTTGCGGGTGTCCCGCGGGTGCACCGCGAGGTTCATCCCACCGGAGCGGAGCACGGCCAGCCGCTCGGCCAGCACCTCCTCCAGCTCCTCGCGCGTCCGGCGCTCCATCAGCATGTCCCAATGGGTGCGCGTCGGCTTCACCTTCTTCTCCTCCGGCTCGTCGCCGTCGAGGAGGGCCGCCTCCTGGCCGCAGAAACGGCATTCCCAAACTGCGGGAATCTCCGCCTCGACCGAGAAGGGAACCTCGAATCGGTGTCCGTTCTGACATGCGTACTCGACGGTCTGGCGGGGAGCCAGATCGATACCACGGTCGGTCTCGTAGCTAGTGGCCCCGAGTCGCGTGCCGCGGAGAGCTCGCTCGCTCATGAATCGTGCCTCCCGGGCTTATGGCCCACAGGACTAGTGGTCGCTGTTCTTCGTCGTTCGGTCAACGCTCGGCTTCCGACGAAGATTCCCGTCCCGGGACATGCGTCGTCTGTCGTGCCGCCCCTGTTTGTACCCACCGGCGCCCGATTTGTCACATCTGGCCGGTGATATCACCCCAGGTGTCACCTATTTCACATCTGGCGATCGGGCCGCCGTTCCCGCACGAGCGTACCGGGAGCGCAGCCGGCGGCATGCGCCGCCCCTCCGCTCCGGGGCCGGGCGGGCCGATCAGGCGAGCGGGCGGAAGCGTAGCGCGGCCGGGCTCTTGGCGAGGTCCACCCCGGGGAGCGGCTCGGGGAGCGGCGCGGGCCGCGGCCCGTCGCCGGGCTCCGCCGGGAGCGGCTCCACCGGCCGGCCGGGCACGGCCGGGGCGGGCGCCTCGGTGCGGGTGTCGCGGTGCGGCAGCAGGGCGATCACCGCGTCCCGCAGCGCGGCCGGGGCGTCCTCGTCCAGCGGGTCGACGGTGGCCGGCACCTGGAGCCGGACCGGGGCGCCGGTGCCGATCCGGGCGTAGCCGCGCCCGGCGGGGGCCTGGGCGGCGGGCACGATGTCCAGCGGAACGCCGAGCGCCGCGTGGCCCTCCTCGGGGCCGGCCGGACCGAGCACCACCCGGGCCCGGGTGGTGGCCCGCACGCTCGGGGAGATCCGGTCCCGGGCCTCGATGTCGTCGGCGACCACCACGGTGACCCGGGCCGCCCGGCCGTGCCGCAGCGGCAGCTCCAGCAGGTCCTGAGGGTCCGGGCGGCCCTCGGCGTGGGCCAGCTCGCTCAGCTCGGTGGGGTGGTCCAGCAGCAGCCACAGCGGCCGGCTGACGTCCTGCGGCGGGGCGGTGCCGGTGTGCCGGGCGGCGTTGAGCACGGTGAGCCGGCGTCCGGTCTCCTCGGCGGCCCACTGCAGCGCGGCCAGCGCGCCGTGCAGGCTGGTCTCCACGGTGTGCACGCCGGGCCGGTTGACCAGGCAGGCGTGCTCGCCGGTCCCGGCGCCGTCGATCACCACCAGGTCGGCGAACGGCAGGGCCTGCAGCGCCACCGAGCGCACCAGGCTGGAGGTGCCGTAGCCGCTGACGCCGAGTGCCAGCAGGTGCGGCTCGGCCGAGCGCGGTCCGGTGCGCCAGACCACCGGGGGCTGCTGGGTGAGCGCCCCGCCCTGGTGCACCGGGATGGTGCGGGCGCTGCCGTCCTCGTCGGTGAAGCCGAGCACGATCTCGCCCGGGGCCGCCACGAACCGCTGGGCGGCGATGTCCGCGGGCAGCGGCGCCAGCGCGGCGATCCGCAGCGTGTTGGACTCTTCGTCCCAGTCGAAGCGGTACTCCCTGGCCCGCCCGGCCTTGCCCTGGACGACCTGCTCGATCCGGGCCCGGGCGCCGGGCTCGGTGTCGGTGAAGTACGCGGGGTAGGCGATCTCCAGCCGGGCGAGCCGGCCCTCGGCGTCGAACTCCCACCCGGAGAAGACGTCCCGGTAGCTGCCCTCGTAGTGGTAGAGCGGGCTGAATCCCTCCGGCCCGGCCAGGTACGGGGTGAGCGCGGCGTACAGCGCGGTGAGCTTGACGTCCGCGAGGTCCGGCTCGGGCGCGGCGGGCGCGGCCTTGGGCGCGCGGCCCGCCCAGGCGGCGCTGGCCATCAGCGCGATCAGCGCGAACAGCAGGCCGTGCGGCAGCAGGTAGATCCCGATCAGCATCGCGGCGGTCAGGAAGAGCGTCGGCCCGCGCCGGTCCTTCGGGGTGGCCTGCCAGCGGTCCTTGGCCCAGGCGGCGTGGTGGCGCAGCCCGCGGCCGATGACGGTGAGCGGCGCGAACATGTCGGAGGCGTGGTCGCCGGCCGTGCGGACGAGGTCGCGGCCCTTGCTGAGGTGGTGGCGGTTGAGTGGCATTCCTGGCTCCCCGGGCGAGTGGGACGGTCGGTGGGAGGGGCGTGCTGCAACGACCGGGCCCGGGGCGGTGGGATCCGCGCCCCGGGCCCGTGCGGGGGTCCTAGAACTTGATGCCGCCGAGGAGGCCGGCGAGGCTGGCGCCGCCCGCGGTGATGCTCGGCGCGATCGAGGAGCCGGCGACGTAGAAGCCGAAGAGGGCGCAGACGAGGGCATGGGAGACCTTGAGTCCGTCCCTGCGGAAGAAGAGGAAGGCGATGGTGCCGAACAGGACGATGCCGGAAATCGAGAGGATCACGATCTGCTCCTCGGGGAGGGTACGGGGACAGTGCCACGGAAAGTGCCACAATCGTGACAAAAGGTAATAGCTGATGGAACGGGGCAAATGGGTGGTTTCCGGGAGTTGCCGCTCCGTGCCGGAAAGTTCGCCCGAACGGTCGCGGGACCCCCGGGCCCGCGCGCCGTGCGCTAGCGTGCGTCCGGCGCGACCACCGACAACGCCGGACGGGCCCCGCGCGGGCGTCGTCCCCGGAGAAAGGCCGAGACATGACCGACACCCCCGACGCCGACGTGATCGCCCTGGCCGGCAAGCTCTTCGACGCCGCCCGGGCCGGCGACACCGCCACCCTCGCCGCGTACGTCGATGCCGGCGCCCCCGCCGACCTCACCAACGACCGGGGCGACACCCTGCTGATGCTCGCCGCCTACCACGGGCACGCCGCCACCGTCGGCGTGCTGCTGGAGCGCGGCGCCGACCCGAACCGGGCCAACGACCGGGGCCAGACCCCGCTGGCCGGCGCCGTCTTCAAGGGCGCCGACGACGTCCTCGACGCGCTGCTCGCCGGTGGCGCCGACCCGTCCGCCGGTACCCCGTCCGCCGTCGACACCGCCCGGATGTTCGGGAAGGAGGCGCTGGTCGCCCGCTTCGAGGGCCGGTCCTAGGAGCGCCGGGGCCGGGCCGTAGGCTTGCGGCATGGAGAGCACCACCACCGGCGGACCCTTCGTGCACGACACCGAGGACGGCGGCATCGAGATCCGGATCACCGGCTTCGGCCACCCCGACGCCCGGCTCCTCACGGCCGAGGTCCAGCAGGAGTACGTACGCCGCTACGGCGAGGCCGATCTCACCGAGCTGCATCCCGAGCACTTCGAGGCGCCGGCCGGGCTCTTCCTGGTCGCCTACCTGGACGGCGAACCGGTCGCCTGCGGCGGCTGGCGGGCCAAGGAGGCGGCGCCGTTCGGCATCCGTGCCACCGACGCCGAGCTGAAGCGGATGTTCGTCCGGCCCCGGGCCCGCGGCCGCGGGCTGGCCCGGGTGGTGCTGCGCCGGCTGGAGCGGACCGCCGCCGAGGCCGGGCGCACCCGGTTCATCCTGGAGACCGGCACCGAGCAGCCCGAGGCCGTCGCCCTGTACGCCTCCGAGGGCTACGAGCCGATAGAGAAGTTCGGCCTCTACCGCGAGTCCGAGCAGAGCATCTGCCTCGGCAAGGAGTTCGGCGGCGCGTCCGGCGTCTGACCGTGGCCGCCGCCGGGTAGCCTCCCGACGGGTCCGACGGGCCCGCTCGGGAGGGACCGCGGGACGGGGGCGGAACGGATGACCGGATCGGTGCCGGCTGCCCCGCTCGCCGAACTCGCGGCGCCCGGAGGACCGCTGGACCGGCTGGTGGGCGCCGGGCTGCGCGCCGCCGGGACCGGCGGTGTCTGGTCGGCGGGCGACGCGGGCGGCGTCCGGGGGCGCGGCCGCGCCGGCGTGCTCGGCCGAGGGCCCCACGGCGCGCGGCCGATGGACCACGACACGGTGTTCGACCTGGCCAGCCTCACCAAGATCGTCGCACTCTGGCCCTGCGCCGGAGCCCTCCGGCAGGCCGGGCGCCTGCCGCTCGACCGGCCCCTCGGCGACTACTGGCCACCGGCCGCGGGCCGCCCCGTCGGCGCGGTGACAGCCCGTCAGCTGCTCACCCACACCGCCGGACTGCCGCTGCGCACCCGGTTCGCCGAGCTGTACGGCACCGACCCGGCCGCGATCCGCGCCGGGGTGCTCGCCGCCCCGCTGCACCGGCCGCCCGGCGTCGCCGTCGAGTACACCGACCGGGCCGCGGTGCTGCTCGGCCACCTGGTGGAGTCCCTGGCCGGTGCGCCGCTGGACGAACTCGCCGCCCGGCAGACCTGGCGGCCGCTCGGCATGGCCGACACCCGCTACGGCCCGCTCGGCCCGGATCCCGCCGGCCGCACCGCCCCCACCGAGTACGAGCGGAGTGCCGGCCGGGTGCTGTGCGGCGTCGTGCACGACCCCTCGGCGCGGCTGCTCGGCGGCGTCTCCGGCAACGCCGGAGCCTTCTCCACCGCCCGTGACCTGGAGCGCTTCCTCGCCGCGCTGCTCCCCGGGGCCGTCGGGGACGGCGCGGGCGAGAGGGGTGGCGGGGGCGAGGGGGGCGGCGCGGCCGCCGGGTCCGCGCTGCCGTGGGCCGGACCGTGGATCGCCGAGTCGCTACGGGTGCAGACCGGCGGACTGGCGCCCGCCCGGGGCCTGTCCTGGCTCTGCGCCGCCGGCACCGATCCGGCCGAGGGCACCTTCGTCCACTACGGCTTCACCGGCACCGCGCTCTGGGTCTCCCGCCGCCGCGGCCGCTGGGCGCTGCTGCTCACCAACAAGGTCCACTACGACCGGGACTTCCGGCCGCTCACCGAGCTGCGCAACGCCTTCCGCCGGGCGGTCTTCGGGTAGGACCGCCCCCGGCGCGGCTGCGGGGCGCGGGGGCCTCGTCCGGGTCGCGCAGGAAGCCCGGCTCGCCGAGGTCGGCGAGGAGGTCCTCGATGCCGACCGTCCCGCCGTAGCGCTCGGCGTACGACCGGGCCGCCTCGGCGGGCCCGGCGCCGTCGACCAGCCGCCGCAGCAGGGCCGGGACGACGGTGCCCCCGGACCGGGCCCCGGTGGCCGCGGTGGCGGCCGACCGGATCCGGCGGGGACACGTCATCTCCAGCAGGGGAGGAGGCCTGTACCCGATGCCTCGCGAACCCGTCGGGTCCAGGGCGAGAACGGTCGCGTACGGCGCCGCGAACACCCGGTGGGTGGCGGGGCGTCAGATCAGCGTGGACCAGTACGACCAGAACCGGTTGAGGATCAGCAGCGCGATCACCGCCGCCCACAGCACCGGCAGCGCCCAGTGGTAGCGCGCCGCCTCCCGGACCACCGGCCGCAGCCGGGGCCCGACCGGGATCACCCCGGAGCGCAGGTTGTGCAGCGTCGTGTACCAGAACAGCGGCACCACCGTCGCCCAGACCACCATGCAGTACGGGCAGAGCGCGCCGATGTCGTACAGCGCCTGGTCGATCAGCCAGTGGACGAACCCCACCCCGAACAGCGTGCCCGCCTGCAGGCCGAGCCAGAACCACCGGCGGTACGCGGCCCCCGCCAGCAGCCCCGCGCCGACCGCCGCCAGCGCGCCGAACGCGGCCAGCCCCAGCAGCGGGTTGGGGAAGCCGAACACCTCGGCCTGGTCGGTGCGCATCACCGAACCGCAGCTGATCACCGGGTTGAGGTTGCAGCTCGGGATGTAGGAGGGGTCCTCCAGGATGCGGAGCTTGTCGAAGGTCAGCACCGCCGAGGCGGCCAGCCCGATCAGGGCGGCGAGCAGGACGAACAGCGAGAACGTGCGGCCCGCGCCGATCGGCGCCGAGGCGGGAGCGGGGGCGGGGAGGCGGGAGGAGGAGCCGGGCAGAGCGGTCGATGCGGTCATGGCAGAGCACTCCGTGGGTGAGGAAGGGGCCGGCCCGGCCGGGAATCGGCCGGGCCGGTGGTGCTCACTGCAAGCCCGCGGCCTGCTTCACCTGGGCGGTGAACTGCTCCGGCGTCACCGGGCGGTTGCCGCTGAACAGCGTCAGCGGCTTGCCGTCCACCTTCACCGTCGGGGTCCCGGTCACCCCGCTGTCGTTGAACGCGTCCGCGACCTTCTTCGCCCACGGCGCGTACGTCCGCTCGTTGACCGCCTTGACGAACGCGTCCGTCTTCAGGCCCGGCACCTTGTCGGCCAGCTCCAGCAGGTGGTTGACGTCACCGAAGGCGTCCTCGCGCTCGTCCGGCTGGTTGGCGTACAGCACGTCGTGGTACGCCTTGAACTTGTCCACGCCCTCGTTCACCGCGGCGCCGATCGCGGCCAGCGCGGTGCGCGAGCCCTTCCCGGTCAGGTTCTTGTCCAGGAACGCGGCCAGGTGGTACTCGACCTTGACGGTGCCCTCGTCCGCGAGCTTCTTGACGGTCTCGCCGTTGGAGGCCTCGAAGGTCTTGCAGACCGGGCAGCGGAAGTCCTCGAACACCTGGAGGGTGTGCGCGGCGTCCGGCTTGCCGTAGGCGATCACGGTGCCGTCGGCGCCGGAGGTGTTCGCCGGGACGACCAGCTGCGTCGGCTCGGCCGCCGCGGCCGAGGACTTGTCGTCGCCGGCCGCGCTGATGGCCAGTGCGGTGCCGCCGACCAGGGCGAGGGCGACGGCGGCCGAGACCGCGACGACGATCCGCTGACGGCGCTTGGCGGCCAGCTTCTCCTGGCGCTGCGCCTCCTGGATGCGCTCACGGGCGCTGATCTTCTGGGCCTGCTTGCGGGAGGGCTTCTGGTTGGGGTGAGCCATGCTCGGTCAACTCCGTGGTGGGGGCGCGCCGCAGGGCGCGCGGGGGTGTCCCGCTCCGGCGCGCGGCACGGCGTGCTCGGCACGGAGGGCTCGGCACGGTGCGCGTCGGCAGGGGAGGGGACGGGGCGAGGGGTCGGAGTCGTGCGCCGCCCGCCACGGGACCTTCGCAGGACCGTCCTTCGTCGAGGAGCGGCCTTCGGGGGCTCGTCAGCAGGCAGGCGCGAGCAGCGGCGGGCCGCGGCGCGGTGCCGGGCTCAGCACCACGTCCTCGCGGCGCGGGCGGCGGCGGTCCGAGACCGGCAGCGGCACCCGCAGCACCGGCCGGGCCGGCGCCGGGACCAGCAGCACGACCAGCGCCCGCAGCGGCGCCGCGACGGCCTGGCGCAGCGCGCGCAGCGCCCGCCCGAGGCCTGACAGGGCGGCGTCGCCGAGCCGCAGCCAGGCGGCCGCGGCGAGCGCGATCACCAGGTGGACCAGCAGGAGCAGCACCTGGGTGGCGGCGGGCGCCAGCCGGCCGGAGTGGCCCAACTGGCCGTAGAACAGCGACGATCCGTCCACCGAGCCGCCGCCGCAGACCAGCAGGTTCATGCCGCGGGCCGGGAGGTCGCCGCCGAGCATCGGGCCACAGGTGGTCTGGCCCAGGTTGAAGGTCGTGTTGAGCAGCAGCTCGACCGGGACCATCACGGCCGCGATCTGCGGCAGCCGCCGCTCCCCGCCGGCCAGCGCGGCCGAGACCAGGAAGACCACCGCGGCGGCCAGGGCCACCAGGGTGAGCGGCAGCGGACGGCCGGTGATGAGGACCTGGCCCAGCGCGGACAGCGGCACGGCGAGCGCGGTGAACACCGCGGCCCGCAGGGCCCTCGTCGCGTGGGTGGAGGTCGTCGTCACGTTCGGGAGTATGTCACGGGCCTTACACCGGGCACGAGGGCGCGTCCCCGGTTGCGGCCGGATCCGGGCACTGGTTGTCCCGCATCGGTTGTTCGTTCGGGGAGCGGGGGCGGGGAGTTCACCGGAGCGATGGGTTTGACGGGGCGCGGGGCTGGTGAGGGACCGTCAGGCGCTGACGGCGGGGATGGGGCGGTCCGACAATCGGGCGATGGACTACGCCCCCGGCCCGGTGCCGTGGCCGGTGCCCTGGCCCTGGCCGTGGCCGTGGCCGTGGCACTGCCCGTCGCCGTCGGCCTCGCCGAGCCCGTTCCCGGCGGCCACGCCGACCGCCTCTCCGGCCGCAACGCCGGCTGCGACGCCGACTGCAACGCCGACCGTCGCGGAGGTGCCGTCACCGACCGCCGTTCCGTCCCCGGTGGTGGCGTCGGCCTCCCCGTCCGCCACCGTGGTCGCCTCGCCGGCCTCCCCGCCGGTGGTCTCACCGGCGGCCTCGCCGTACGTGGCGAGGCCGGCCCCGCCCCGGGCGCCGATCACCGTGCAGGCGGTGCCGCCGGTCAGCCCGCCCGTCCGGTCGCCCGTTCAGCCGTCCGCGGCGCCCGCCCCGGTGCAGGCCTCGCCGAGCTGGACGGCGCAGCCGCCGCCCCCGTCCCCCCCGCCCCCCCCCCCGCACCCCCCCCCCCAACCCACCCCCGGCGCAGCCCCCACGGCGCCCGCCGGCTGTGCGCGGTGATACATCGAAACCGCCTACCCGGTGGAATTTTAACAAATGAACCAGCCG
>NZ_JBHYUU010000006.1:96170-107118 GCF_042749955.1 Kitasatospora sp. NPDC059462
GCTGGACGGCGCAGCCGCCGCCCCCGTCCCCGCCGCCCGCCCCCGGTCCGACGGCCACCGTTGCCGTCGTGGCGGCCGCGCCCCCGCCGGCCGTCGAGTCGCCCCCGGCCGGGCTCGAACCGACCGCCTGGACGGCCGTGCTCGTCCTCACCGTCCTGGTCCCGGCCGCCCTCGCGGCCGCCCTCGGCCACCACCACGCGACCTCCCGGAGCCGCCGATGAACCCCGCCCCTCTGTTGAGCGCCGCGGCGTGCGTCACCTTCGCCGTCGGCGCCCTCGCGGTGGCCCACCGCCTCCGCCCCGCCGTCCCCGAGGGCGAACCCCCGCCCGAACCCCACCCCGTGCTCTCCAGCATCGGCTCCGGCCTGCTGTCCGGCTTCATCCTGCTCACCGGCTTCCTGGTCGCCACCGGCTGGGCCGCCCGCACCACCGGCACCCTCCCGCCCCGGGGCCTCTACCTCGCCGACCTCGCCGCCGGCACCGCCGTCCTCCTCTACCCCGCCCTCGCCGGCCTCCCCTTCACCCCCCGCTACACCACCGCCGTGACCTTCTTCGCCGCCCTCGTCGGCTACACCATGTCCCTGGCCGTCCAACTCCGCCCCTGACCCCCGCCCCCGGGAGTGAAAAGTCGGCCGGGCCGACTTCCTGCGCCGGGTGTTCCGGTCGGTTCACGGGCCACGGTGGGCGTCCGGGTGGACTGAGAAGTCGGCTGGGTCGACTTCCTGCTCCAGGTGCCGCGTCGTGGTGGGGTGGCTCGTGCCTGTGGGGGGTGGGGTTGCGTGGGGAGTCGGCCGGGTTGGGTTCCTGTGTTGGGCCTGGCGTGTCTTTGGTGGTGGAGTGGGAAGTCGGGTGGGCCGACTTCTCGTTCTGCGTGACGCCAGGGGGCCGCCGCCCGGGCGGGGCTAGCCTGGAGGGGTGGTGGACGGCCCCGGGAGGGGGTGCAGGCGGATGGTCACCGTGGGCGAGGTGGTGCTCGGGCGGATCCGGGCGCAGGCCGAGGTGCTGGCGGGGCTGGACGAGGCGGTGCGGGCGGACCAGCCGGATGCGGTGCACCGGATGCGGGTCGCGTGCCGGCGGTTGCGCAGTGCGTTCCGCACCTACCGGAGGCTGCTCGCGCCGGGGGCCACGGACGAACTGGTGGCCGAGTTGCGGTGGCTGGCGGCGGCGCTGGGGCGGGCCCGGGACCGGGAGGTGCTGGGCGAGCGGCTGGCGGCGCGGGCGCGGGAGCTGCCCGCCGAGTGCGGGCCCGAGCGGGTCGCGGTGGAGCTGGAGCGCCGGGGCCGGGCGGAGCACCGGCGGGTGTGGCCGGAGGTGGTGGCCGCGCTGGACAGCCCCCGCCGCCGCGCCCTCGCGGACGGCCTGGCGGCGCTGCTGGCCGACCCGCCGCTGCGCGGCAGGGCGGCCCGGGCGGCCGGTCCGGAGCTGGCCCGGGTGGCCGCGCGGGAACAGCGGCGGACGGCGAAGCGGGTGCGGGCGGCGCTCGCGGCCGACGAGGAGCGGCCCGGGGGTCGGGACGGCGAGCGGGACGCGGCGCTGCACGAGGCCCGGAAGGCGGCCAAGCGGGCCCGGTACGCGGGGGAGACCGCGGTGCCGGTGGTGGGCCGCAAGGCGGAACGCTACGTGGAGCGGATGAAGGCCGCCCAGGATCTGCTGGGCGAGCACCAGGACGCGGTGGTGGCCTCGGCGGCGCTGCGGGAGCAGGCGGGGGCCGCGGAGGAGCCGTTCGGCTACGGCGTGCTCTACGGGCAGCAGCTGGCCGAGGCGGAGCGGGCCCGGCGGGCGCTGCCGGAGGTGTGGGCACGCGCCGCGCGGCCGAAGCTGGCGCGGTGGGCGTGAGCCGGCCGGTCAGTCCTCGGCGGGGTCGAGTCCGGCGGTGCGGGCGGCGGTGCGGAGCAGCTCGCGCAGCATGGCGGTGCTGAGCCGGCCGGTGTTGGTGTTGCGCGGGCTCACGTGGTAGCAGCCGAACAGGTCCAGCGGCGGGCCGCCGTCCCGGGCCGGCAGGGTGACGTGGGCGCCGTGGCCGAACAGCGGCCGGGGCCGCGGGACGGTCCAGCCGGCCGCGTCGAGCGCGGGGAGCAGCGCCTGCCAGGCGAAGCCGCCGAGGGCGACGACGGTGCGCACGGTGGGGCGCAGGAGTTCGAACTCGCGGGCGATCCAGGGGCGGCAGGTGTCGCGTTCGGCCGTGGTGGGCTTGTTGTCGGGCGGGGCGCAGCGCACCGGGTCGGTGATCCGTACGCCGTGCAGGGCCAGACCGTCGCCGTGGCGGACGGATTCGGCGCGGTTGGCGAGGCCGAGGCGGTGGAGCGAGGCGTAGAGCAGGTCGCCGGAGGGGTCGCCGGTGAAGATCCGGCCGGTGCGGTTGGCGCCGTGCGCGGCGGGGGCGAGTCCGACCAGGACGAGCGGGGCGTCGGGCGGGCCGAAGCCGGGGATCGGGCGGGCCCAGTAGTCCCAGTCCAGGTAGGCGCGGCGCTTGGTGCGGGCGGTCTCCTCGCGCCACTCGACCAGGCGCGGGCAGGCCCGGCAGCCGGTGACGACGCGGTCGAGGACGGTGAGGTCCGCGGCGCGGGCGGCGGCCCCGGTGGGATGGCGCGGGTGTTCCGGGTCGTCGGCGGGGTCCGGCGGGCCGATGGCGCCGGGCGGGCCGGTGGGGTCCGGCGGAACGGGGGACTGCGGCATGGCGACGATCCTAGGCGCGCGGGCCGGGTTCGCCCTGGTGCCGCCGGGCAGGCGTAGCGTGGGAACCGGTGGTTCCGGCGGCCGTCGGCCGGGCCGGGTCGGCGACGGCCGGGGCTCGCTGCTGCGCGAGGAGGCCGTCATGGTCGTCGATGTGGTGATCGGGGTCATTGTCGCGGTGCTGATGGTGGCGGCCGTGGTGGGCGGGCTGAGCCTGCGGGTGGTGCAGCAGTTCCAGCGGGGCGTGGTGTTCCGGTTCGGCCGGGTGCGCGAGGAGATCCGCCAGCCGGGGCTGGTCGCGCTGGTGCCGGTCGCGGACCGGCTGCGCCGGGTGAACGTGCAGATCGTGACGCTGCCGATCCCGGCGCAGGAGGGCATCACCCGGGACAACGTGACCGTCCGGGTGGACGCCGTCGTGTACTTCCGGGTGCTGGACCCGGTGAAGGCGATCGTCAACGTGCAGGACTACAACTTCGCGATCTCCCAGGTGGCGCAGACCTCGCTGCGGTCGATCATCGGCAAGAGCGAGCTGGACGACCTGCTGGCCAACCGCGAACCGATCAACCAGGGCCTGGAGTTGATGATCGACAGTCCGGCGCTGAGCTGGGGGATCGAGATCGACCGGGTGGAGATCAAGGACGTCGCCCTGCCGGAGGCGATGAAGCGCTCGATGTCCCGGCAGGCGGAGGCCGAGCGGGAGCGGCGGGCGCGGATCATCACGGCGGACGGCGAGTACCAGGCGTCCGCGCGGCTGTCGGAGGCGGCGGCGGTGATGAGCGCGACCCCGGCGGCGCTCCAGCTGCGGTTGCTGCAGACCGTGGTGGAGGTCGCGGCGGAGAAGAACTCGACGCTGGTGCTGCCGTTCCCGGTGGAGCTGCTGCGGTTCCTGGACAGCGCGGCCGAGACGCACCGGCGCGGTCTCGCGGAGCAGGGCGGTTCCGCGGAGCAGGGCGGTCCCGGCGCCGACGCGGCGGGTCCGGCCGCCGACGCGGTGGAGGAGCCGGTCCTGCCCGGCATGGAGCAGCTCGAACTGCCGCCGCTGGAGGAGGTGCTGGAGCGTTCGCCGCTGGATCCGCCGGAACGCCGGGAGGGCGACGGCGGGACGGGGTAGCGGGCCCGGTGGCGGGGCCACCGGCACCGGACCACGATGGAGACGTGGGAGTGGCAGGCATGTCAGGAGGCCGATCATGACCAATGCGGGCGACATCATGCACCGGGGCGCCGAGTGCGTGCGCGAGCACGAGACACTCGCCGCCGCGGCCAGGATCATGAAGGAGCGCGGCGTCGGGGCGCTGCCGATCTGCGGCGAGCGGCAGAAGCTGCTGGGCATCCTCACCGACCGGGACATCGTGCTCAAGTGCGTGGCCGAGGGCCTCGATCCGGCGCGGGTGACGGCGGGCGACGTGGCCCAGGGGCGGCCGATGACGGTGGAGGCGGACGAGGACGTCGAGCAGGTGCTGCGGGTGATGGAGCAGTACCGGGTGCGCCGGCTGCCGGTGATCAACCACCCGGAGCACGAGCTGGTCGGCATGATCAGCGAGGCGGACATCGCGCGCGGCATGCCGCAGGCGAGGGTGGCGGAGTTCGTGACGGCGGTCTGCGCCGAGGACTCGCCGCGCTCGAAGGAGGTGCTGGAGACGCCGCAGGGCGCGTGACGGCAGGGCGGCTCAGGCCAGCGCGTAGACCGCGGTGGCCCGGGCCGCGGCGTCCTGCTCGCCCTCCGCGGTCAGGTGATGTCCAGGAAGGCGATCCGGCGGCCCAGTTTGGTGACCCGGGCGTGCACCAGGACGTCCCGTCCGGTGACGGCGCGCTGGAAGTTCGTGGACTGCTGGACGGTGGTCATCGGGCCGAAGCCGCCCCGGGCCGCCGAGACCGCGATCACCGACGCGGTGTCGGCGGCGGCCATCAGGGCCTGCCCGGAGAGCGCGCCGCCCTCCCGGGCCAACCGGTCCGACCAGGGCAGCCGCAGCACGGCGTGGTGCTCGCCGGTCTCGGTCACCGACAGGCCGAGCGCCTGCACCCAGGGGGCGAAGTTGTCGGTCAGGATCGTGTCCGCCTCGGCGGTGGTGAGGGTGGTCATCCCGCCATTGTGACGGCCCCGCCGCAGGGTGTCAGGGCGTCAGGGGCCCGGGGTGTCAAGGGATCAGGGGATCAGGGGCCCGGGGGACCAGCGGCCGGCCGGCCGGCCGACGGGCGGCCGGCGCGCAGCGCCCGCTGCATCAGCTCCGCCAGGTGCAGGGCCCGGCGCCCGTCGGCCAGGTGCGCGATCTGGGTGCGGCAGCTGAAGCCGTCCGCGAGGACCACGGTGTCGGGCCCGGCCGCCCGGAGCTCCGGGAGCAGGACCCGCTCGGCGATCGCCGCCGACACCTCGAAGTGGCCGCGCTCGAAGCCGAAGTTGCCCGCGAGGCCGCAACACCCGGAGTCCAGCACCCGGTTGGCGACACCCATCCGCCGCTCCACCCGGCGGTCCGCCGCGCTGCCGAGCACGGCGTGCTGGTGGCAGTGGGTCTGGGTGACGGCGTCCACCGGCAGCTGCGGCAGCGGCGCGTCGGGCGCGTACTCGTCGATGAACTCGGCGAAGGTGCGGGTCCGTTCGGCCAGCGGGCGGCCCTCGGCGCCGAGCAGGCGCGGCACCTCCTCGCGCAGGGTCGCCGTGCAGCTGGGGTCGAGCCCGACGACCGGGGTGCCGGCGGGCAGGCCGGTGGCGGCGAGCGAGGCCAGGCTGCGCCGCATCACCCGCCGGGCGCCGGGGAGTTGGCCGGTGGAGTACCAGGTCAGGCCGCAGCAGACCGGACCGGCCGGCAGCCGGACGTCGAAGCCCAGGTGCTCCAGCACCTCGACGGCCGCGCGCGGCACCTCCGGCTGCAGGTGGTCGGCGAAGGTGTCCGGCCAGAGCAGGACGGGCGGCGCGCCCGCCGGGGCCGGGCCGGTGGCGGCGCGGTGGCGCCGGAACCAGCGGGTGAAGGTCTCCGGCGGCAGGACGGGCAGCACCCGGCGCGGGTCGATCCCGGCGAGCCGCTTGAGCACGCCCGAGGCCGGGGAACGGGCGGCGGTGTTGACCAGGGCGGGCGCCAGCGCCGCGCCGCGCAGCCAGAGCGGCAGCCGGCCCAACGCGTAGTGCGCGGCGGGCCGCGGCCGGTGCCGGTAGTGCTGGTAGAGGAACTCGGTGCGGTAGGTGGCCATGTCGACGTGGACCGGGCAGTCGCTCGCGCAGCCCTTGCAGCCGAGGCAGAGGTCCAGCGCCTCGCGGACCTCGGCCGAGCGCCAGCCGTCCGCGATCGCCCCGCCGGCCGGGCCGCCGCCCCGCAGCATCTCGGCGAGCAGCCGGGCGCGGCCGCGGGTGGAGTGCCGCTCCTCGCCGGTGGCCATGTAACTGGGGCACATCACACCGGTGTTCGGGTCGACGCACTTGGCGACGCCCACGCAGCGGCGCACCGCCTTGGCGAGGCTGCCGCCGTCCTGCTCGTACGGCAGGGCGAGCGGCAGCGCGCGCACCGGGCCGGTGAACCGCAGATCGGCGTCGAGCGGGCGCGGGTCGACCAGGATGCCGGGGCCGAGCAGCCGCTCGGGGTCCCAGATCCGCTTGAACTCCCCGAACAGGGCGATGATCTCGGGCGGGTACATGCGCGGCAGCAGTTCGGCGCGGGCCTGCCCGTCGCCGTGCTCGCCGGAGAGCGAACCCCCGTACGCGACCACCAGATCGGCCGCCTGCTCCATGAACTCCCGGAACACCAGCACCCCGTGGGGCTGGGCGAGCGGGAAGTCGATCCTCAGGTGGACGCAGCCCTCCCCGAAGTGCCCGTACGGGACGCCGCGCAGGCTGTGCCGGCGCAGCAGCGCGCGCAACTCGCGCAGGTAGTCGCCGAGGCGCTCCGGGGGGACGGCGGAGTCCTCCCAGCCGGGCCACGCCTCCCCGCCGCCGGGCAGCCGGGTGACGATGCCGGCGCCCGCCTCGCGCACGCCCCACAGCTGGCGCTGCTCGGCGGGGTCGGTGACCACGGCGGCCGTGGCGGTGCGTTCGCGCCGGACGGCGTCGGCGATCCGGCGGGCCGCGTCCAGCGCCTCGGCCGGGGTGGCGCCGCCGGTCTCCAGGAAGAGCCAGCAGGCGCCGTCGGGCAGCCGGTCCAGGGCGGGCGGCCGGGGGCCCGCGGCGAGCAGTGCGGCGATCAGGTCGGCGGCCATGCCCTCGACGGTGAGCGGGCCGAGCGGCAGCAGGGCGGGGACGGCGTCGGCGGCGGCCGTCTCGTCCGGGTACCCGGCCAGCACCAGGGCGCGCGCGGGCGGGTCCTCGACCAGCTTGACGGTGGCGCCGAGCAGCAGCGCGCAGGTGCCCTCGGTGCCGGTGAGCGCGCGGGCCAGGTGGTGGCCGTGCTCGGGCAGCAGCGCGTCCAGCGGGTAGCCGGAGACCCGGCGCGGCAGCGCGGGCATGCCGCGGCGGATCACGGCCAGGTTCCGGTCGGTGAACTCCTGCAGCCGGTGGTGGAGCCGTCCGGCCGGACCGGGGAGTGCGGCGAGCGCGGCGCGCGCGTCGGGGCCGAGCGGGCCGCCGACGGTCAGCTCGGTGCCGTCGGCGAGCAGCAGGTCCAGCGATTCGACGTTGTCGGCGGTGCGGCCCCAGGCCACCGAGTGCGCGCCGCAGGAGTCGTTGCCGATCATTCCGCCGAGGGTGCAGCGGCTGTGCGTGGACGGGTCCGGGCCGAACCGCAGCCCGTACGGGCGGACGGCGCGCTGCAGGTCGTCCAGCACGGTGCCCGGTTCGACCCGCGCGGTGCGGCGCCCGGGGTCGACGTCGAGGACGGCGCCGAGGTGGCGGCGGAAGTCGAACACCACCGCGCCGGGCCCGATCGCCTGCCCGCCGATGCTCGTCCCGGCGCCGCGCGCGACCACCGGCACCCGGTGGCGGCGGCAGAGCGCGAGCGCGGTGCGCACGTCGTCGGGGTCGGCCGGTTTGACCACGCCGAGCGGCAGCTGGCGGTAGTTGGAGGCGTCATGGCTGTAGACGGTGCGCTCGGCCGCACCGAAGCGGACCTCGCCGCGCAGCACGGCGGACAGCTCGCGGGCCAGGTCGGTCCCGGGGGCGGTGTCGGGGCGGCTCACGGGGCGGGTCCTCCCGGGCGGTGACGCGTACGGGCGAGGGGTGCGGCTGTGCCGATCATCGCAGCCGTGAGCGGCGGGCGGTACCGGGAAAGGGCTGGCCGGGCGCCCGGGGCGTCTGGCAGGGTCGAGGTCCATGATCACCGACCCTCATGACACCCCCCGCCCGTTCCTCGCCCATCTGCCGGTCGGCGAGCGCCTGCCGGTCCCCGAGGACGCCGCGCCGTCCTGGGAGATCTTCCCGTACGAGCCGTCCGAGGGCGGCGGGCTGCGGGTGCGGCCGCTGGACGCCCCCGAGCTGCCCGAACCGCCCCGGCACGGCGAGGCGGGACCGGCGGAGTGCGGCGAGTGCGGCCGCCCGGACGAGGACTTCGTCTGGAGCGACGAGCACTGGCGCCTGCGGGCGTACGGCCGGCCGCACGGGCTGCCCGCTGTCCTGCTGCTCAATCCGCGCGGCCACCACGACCTGCTCGACCTCCCGCCGGCCCTGGCGGCCGGACTCGGCCCGACGCTCCAGCGCGTGGAGCGGGCGATCCTCGGGCTCGGCGGCATCGGCCGGGTGCACGTCAGCCGCTGGGGCGACGGCGCGGCCCACCTGCACCTGTGGCTGATCGCCCGCCCCGAGGGCCAGCGGCAGCTGCTGGGCTCCACCCTGCCGCTGTGGATGGACCTCCTGCCGCCGCTGCCGGACGACGTCCGCGCCGACACCCTGCGCCGGATCGCCGCGGCCCTCGCCGCCGACGGCGGCACCGCGCACGTCTGAGCCCCGCCGCCCGTGGGGCCGGGGCGGGCGGTCCGCCCCGGCGCCCGGTGCGCGCCCCCGGCACCCGGTGCGCGCCGCCGACGCCCGGGACGCCCCGGCCCTCAGCGGCGGCGGGCCGCCCCGGTGAGGGTGCCGGCGGCGATGTGGGAGAGCTTGGCGACCTCGAACGCCGGGTACGCGCCGCCCGCCAGCAGGGAGAACTTCACGCCCTCGCGGCCGGCCGGGCGGCGGTGGCCGGACGGCTGGAAGCGGCGGTGGTGGTCGGCGGCGCGGTGGAAGAACTGGGGGCGCTCGGCGCGGGCGACGCACCCGGCGAGGTCGAAGACGAACAGGTAGTGCCGGATCATCCGGGTGAACAGCGCCTCCCGGACGGCGTCCGGGGCGTCCAGCACGTCCAGCAGCGCGAAGGTCCGCTCGTACTGCTCGAAGATGTCGAAGCTGCTGCTGCCCGGCGAGCCGGTCGGGTGCACGGTCTCCCGGCGGCGCAGCTGCACGCAGGCGCGCGGCAGCACGCAGACCCGGCGGGCCGTCAGCATCGCCCGGTGCACCGGCGGGATCTCCTCGTAGCGGCCGTCGGGGAAGGCCAGGCCCTGCTGCAGCCAGTGCGCCCGGGCGATCAGGCGGTCCCAGGCCAGCGCGGGCGCGCCGAGCAGCTCCGGGCGCTCCAGCGGGGCGAACACCTCGGGCCCGGCCCCGGCGAGCAGCGCCTCGGCGCCGCCGGGCCAGTCCCGCCCGCCGTGCCGGCGGGTGTGGCCGAACAGCAGCAGGTCGACCGGTCCGCTGCCGGCCAGCCGGTCGGCGAAGGAGCTCAGGGCGTCGCGGGCGAGCAGGTGGTCGGCGTCCAGGAAGAACAGGTACTCGCCCCGGGCGTGGGCGGCGCCCGCGTTGCGGCTGACGCCGACGCCGACGGCCGCGTCGAGGCGCAGCACGGAGACCTGGGGGTGGCGGGCCGCGTAGCGGTCGGCGAGCTGCGCCGGGCACTCGGGGGAGCGGTCGACGACCACCAGCACCTCGAAGTCGCGGAAGGACTGGGCGAGCAGCGAGTCGAGGCAGTCCGCCAGCTGTTTCTGCTGGTCATAGGCGGGGATCACGACGCTGATCAGGGGTGAGGGCATGACGCGGGAGCGTAGGAGCGCCCGTGAACGGTGGCAAAGCCCTGACGGTCCGTAGGTGGGGCATTTACCGTCAAATCGTACGGACGTACGCCATATCTTCACCGGCTGCTCCGGGCGCGTCCTCATCCCCCGGACCCGCTCCCGGCGCGCGGCCTTCCCGGGCGGCGGGCAGGCTGGAGAGGTCACCACGGCGGGACGCGGACGGAGGCGGGCCTTGGAACAGCTGACGCGGCCACCGCGGGTCGGTGAACTCACCGCCTTCCTGGCCCGGCTGACCACGGTGCTGCTGCGCAACAGCGGCGAGGGCGTCCAGGAGCTGGAGCCGGCCGTGGCGGGCGCCGCCCGGGCGCTCGGCGGCTCGGCGCGGCTGCTGGTCGTCCCCGAGGGCGCGGTGCTGACCGTCAGCGCCGCCGGCGGGACCACCACGGTGACGGTCCGGGCGTTCCCCGAGGTGTTCCGCCTCGACCAGGTGGCCGCCGTCCGGCCGCTGCTCGCCGACCTGGACGCCGGCCGGCTCACCCTGCCCGCGGCGGCCGGCCGGCTCGCCGCGCTCGACACCGCCCCGCCGCCGTACCCCTGGTGGGCGAAGGCGCTCGGGATCGTCCTGTTCTCGCTCGGCTTCGCCCCGCTGATGCAGCCCACCTGGTGGGAGATCGGCTCCACCGCCGTCCTCGCCTCGGCGAGCGCGGCCCTCGCGCTGGCCGCGGACCGCCGGCCCCGGCTGAGCCCGGTGCTGCCGCTGGCGGCGGCCGTCGTGGTCTCGGTGATCGCGCTGCTGGTCTTCGCCCGCACCCCGGCGCACGGCGGACCGGTGCTGATCATGCTGCCCGCGCTGTTCTTCTTCGTCCCCGGCGACTACCTGAGCGCCGCCACCACCGAACTGGCCGCCGGGCACCTGACACCGGGCGCGGTCCGGCTGGTCTACGCGGTGTTCCTGCTGCTCCAGCTGTACGTCGGGATCCTGATCGGACTGGCCGTCACCGGCCGCGACCGGCACGCGCTGTTCGACGTGACGGCGGCCCAGGACCTGCCGCGCTGGGCGCTGTTCACCGCCTGGATCGTCTTCACCGCGGGCACCGTGCTGGCCTTCGCCGTCCCGGCCCGGTTCGGGCCGGTGCTGCTGCTCCTGGTCTACCTGACGGTGGCGGCCCAGACCCTGGCCACCTGGCTGGCCGGCGAGGTGGCCGGGACCTTCGCCGCCGCGGTCGTCCTCGGCGCCGCCGCGACGCGGCGCGCCGCCCGGCCGGGCGCGCCGCCGCGGCTGCTCCTGCTGCTTCCGGGCTTCTTCACCCTGACCGTCGGCT